>DAOVGQ010000005.1 GCA_030672315.1 Candidatus Aenigmatarchaeota archaeon
GCAGGGGACGTGTCCATGGTAGACAATGCAGCAAGGCATGGGCTTGCCTCAATGCCGCCTCCACCCCGTTGACCCCGCAAGCATCATCAACACAGCTACTCCTGCATCATTACCGGTTTAAATCCGGTAACGAAACGATTAGAGCTGCTCGGTTCCCCGCCTGACTCGGTTCACAGCATCAACAACCCTGCGGGACAGGGCTTCGCAGTTGGCAGAAAGGACCCACGTTCTTGATGCAAAACCATCCATAGACTACAGCCGGCCGTATACCTGCCCTTCCCATCCCGGTTGCATTGGGGAAGGGGACGGGCTATAGGCCATTTGCCACCCGAAGGTACGGTAGGCCTAGCCCCGTGGCTGGAGGTCCCCTGCAAAGTAGAATTGGGGGATGGGTATTTAAATGTTTTGGTTGTTTGGGCTCTGATTTTGCTTGTGCTGATAGGGGTTTATGCTCCCTTTACAAGATTCCTTGATATTTCAGAGGCCCTCTCCAAGATTTCCTCCTCTCCTGGCACGGCCCTGTTCTCCATGATGACCCTACCATTGCATATCACAGTATTGACGCAGGAACCCTGGGCCGAGTAAACAAGGTTTGAGGAGAGGTTGTGGCTGGGGGTCAGCTCAGGCCTCTTCTCTCCCTCAATAAGAATGTCTGTCTTCCTCCCGTCCAGGAGGATGTTCTTGATGAGCAGGGTCATGATTATTTAGGAAATAGCATGATTTAAATTTGTTCCTGGGACAAGTTATTTATCCGTCCAAGCGAAAGTATTAAGGGGGCAGGATGAAAACGCGTATTCTCATGCTCATAATAGGCATCGTGATTGGTGCCTACATGGGCGGATTTCTCAGCTCAGAGACCATAACATACTACAACTACACCCACACAATCGAGGCCTTCAGGCCCTATATGGAGATGTTCAATGAGACCAATATCTCGGCAGCCACAATAGTGGTCCCTGCAGTGGACCAGGACGGGAACGGCGTGGCCACCATGCTCGATGTTCATATCGTGCCTGGAACCAGGAGGGCCCTGGTTGATATCGACAAGCTGCTGTTCTGGACAGACACCCAGAACTCCATAAGGGTTTCCAGGAGCGTCTCAGAGAACATAACAGGGATTGACCTGTCTTTATATGATATCATCTATTCCATAAGGGCAAACGCCAGCGTGATAGAGGGCCCCTCTGCAGGGGCTGCCATGACCATAGCGACCATAGCAGCACTCTTGGGGAGTGATTTGGATACCACGGTGATGATAACAGGAATTATAAATCATGACGGGACAATAGGGCCGGTGGGCGAGATACTCCCCAAGGCCGTTGCGGCCAGGGAAATTGGGGCCTCCTTGCTGCTTGTCCCCTCAGGGCAGTCAGAGCAGGTTGTCTATGAGAGCAGGGAGCACTGCGAATACGTGGGTATAGCCAGGATATGCAGCATAGAGCGGGTTCCGAGAAAGATTGACATAGAGGCCGAGGCGGGAGTCAGGGTGGTCGAGATCAGGACCATCCAGGAGGCCATGGGGTATTTCTTTAGGTGAAGATTTTTATTTGAACTTATCCAGATTAAATGGGTGTTTTGTTTTGATTGACATACATGCACACCTGTGCTTTCCAAATTTTGAGCAGGATGTTGATGAGATTGTGGAGAGGTGTAGGGAGGAGATTGACGGGGTCATTGTCTCCTCGGCCAGGTATGAGGAAGGCCTCAAGGCCCTGGAGCTCTGCAGGAGAAACAGGGAGTTCCTCTTTCCCACTCTGGGGTATCACCCCACGGAGGGGACAGACCACGAAGGTGTCATGAGGCTTATCATGGAGAACCAGGAGCTTGTCGTGGGGGTAGGGGAAGTGGGCCTGGACTACCACTGGGAGAGCGACCCAGGGAAGAGGAAGGAACAGGAGTTCCTATTCAGGAAGTTCATAGGGCTGGCCAAGGAGCTTAAGAAGCCACTGGTCATTCACAGCTGGGATGCAGAGAGGGAGTGCTTCGATATGGTTAAGGATTCAGGTCTGGCCTGTATATTCCACTGCTTCTCTGGCAGCAGGGAGCTGGCCCAGGAAATCCTTCAGGTTCCTGACTTCTATATATCGGTCTCCACCCAGGTGATATTCAACAAGGGGGTAAGGAAATTGGCCAAGGCTGTTCCACTGGAAAGGCTTCTTCTGGAGACAGATGCGCCCTTTCTCTCGCCTGTGAAGGGGGAGAGGAACTTCCCTTGGAACATCATAAGGTCAGCAGACAAGATAGCCGACTTGAGGGGCCTGGACAGCTCGGATATACTCAATGCGGCAAGGGAGAATGCCATCAGGGTCTTCGGGTTGAGGCTTGAGAAGTAGTATATAAGAATTCAGACCATACCAAATCAACTTCAAGCATCATATTATCAGGTTAATTTGGTGGTTGTGAAAGGATTTCAGGTTTATTAGTGTTCCACTATAATTCTATATTGTGATGGGCATGAATGATACTGAGGGGCAGCCTGAGCAGACCAAGGAGAAGCAGGAGATAACCTCCTTGGACCTGAGGTTCCTGGTGAAGGAGCTCAGGCAGGCCCTGGCGGGCGGGGTGTTCAGGAAGATATATCAGTACGGCCGTGCGGGGAGCAGGCAGTTCCTTTTCGAGGTGTTTGTCCCCCAGGAGGGAGGCCTCTGGCTGTATGTGAACAGCAACAAGCTTTTCCTGACCAGGCGCAAGAAGGCCGTGCCCCAGGAGCCCCCAAGCTTCTGCATGTTCCTCAGGAAGCATCTCATGAACAAGAAGATAAAGAGCATGAGGCAGTACGAGTTCGACAGAATTGTGGAGATTGTCACAGACGAGAACATCCTGATTATCGAGCTGTTCTCCACAGGCAATGTGATTCTGTGCGACTCCATGTACAAGATTATCATGCCCCTGGAGTTCCAGAAGTGGAAGGGAAGAGAGGTCAAGCCCAAGCTCCCTTACAAGTATCCCCCAAAGATAACAAACCCGTTCGAGCTTGATTTTGACAGCATGAGAAGGGGCCTTTCAAGGTCGGACAAAAAGCTGGTGGGCTACCTTGCAACCTTCATGGGCCTGGGCCCTGAATATGCAAGGGAGGTCTGTGTAAGGGCAGAGGTACAGCCCGAGAAGCCGGCTATGGATGTCAGCCTTGAGGAGGCGTCGGGGTTACACAAGAGCCTGCTCTCCCTGGACGGGGAGAAGCCGAGCCCCTGTGTTTACTCGGGGTTTGTATCGCCCTTCCCCCTCAAGATACTGAGCCAGGAGAAGCCAAAGGCCTTCCCAAGCCTGTCAGAGGCCCTTGACGAGTTCTTTTCGGAGCAGCAGATAGAGCTTGCCAGGGAGGAGGCTGTAAAGGAGGCCGCTGAGGAGAAGGAGAGGATTGGGAGGATAGTGGAGCAGCAGAGCGAGGCCTCTGGAAAGTGGGAGAGGATAATGAAGGAGTCCAGGGAGAAGGGAGACCTGATATACAATAACTACCCCACTGTCCAGGCCGCCCTGGAGGGCATCATGAAGGCCAGAAATTCAGGGATGGGCTGGGATGAGATAAAGCAGGCTGTTATGGGAGAGCAGACCCCTGAGGCAGAAGCGATTAAGGAGATAAGGGAGGGAGACAGTATTGTTGTCCTGGAGCTCGGGGGAGTCCCGGTGGAGATAGAGTTCAACAAAAGCATGGAGGAGAACGCTGCCAGGTACTATGAGGATGCCAAGTGGGCAAGGAAGAAGATGACCGGCCTTGGGGAGGTCAGTGAGGACTTTCAGGAGAGGCTCGAGGAGGCTGAGAAGGGGGAGGAAAAGGTCCTGGGAGAGGACTTCAAGAAGCTTCTCTTTGCAAGGGAGAAGCCTGCCCCAGGCGGGGAGGCCCCTGAAGAGGAAGGGGGAGAAGCTGCTGAGAAGGAAGAGGAGCCCGAACAGGAGAGCGCCCCGAAGAAGCCGGAGAGGAAGAGGTGGTACGAGAGGTTCAAGTGGTTCTTTTCCTCGGACGGGTTCCTTGTGGTGGCAGGCAAGAGCGCTGACCAGAACGAGCTGCTGCTCAAGAAGCACACAGACCCCCAGGACATTGTCTTCCATGCTGACATACCGGGGGCAGCCTTTGTTGCGATAAAGGCCCAGGGGCTTGAGATCCCTGATTTGACAAAGAGGGAGGCTGCAGAGTTCTCTGCTGCCAACAGCAAGGCCTGGAGCCGGGGCCTCGGGACCATAGACATATTCTCTGTTCCCAGGGAAAGGGTCTCCAAGAGCCCGCCATCCGGGCAGTATCTCCCCAAGGGGAGCTTCATGATTCACGGGGAAAGAGAGTGGTACAGGAACCTCGAGCTCAAGCTGGCCGTGGGCGTGAAGGTGGACAGGGAGGCGGGACTGGCCAGGGTGGTGTCAGGTCCTGTCATGGCAGTGAGGAAGAACTCGGACTACATGGTCACACTCAAGCCTGGGTTCAAGAAGTCCCTGGAGCTCTCCCGTACAATAAAGAACAGGATTCTGGTCAAGTCCCGGCCCGAGGACCGTTACCTGATAGAGCAGCTCCCCCTGGAGGAGCTGCAGGTCGTGGTCCCATCAGGGATGGCCGACATAGTGGAGCACGCGGGGGAGGCTGTCTGAAATATCATTAATCAGATATCCTAGTTGCTTACAGCAATCTCCATCTTCTTTCTCTTTCAAAATCGATCTCAACTGCTTTATCCCTTTCAACAAGTTTTTCCCAGACCCTGATAGCATTTTCATTATTATTGGTTCCGGAATGCAATGGGGTTCCAAACTCAGATTTGAAATACTCATTGGCAAATAAAATTATCTCCCCTGCTATTTCTTGGCCGCTGTAATCCTCTTCTGTTTTCCCCCCGAAGACATAAGGTATTGGTCTTGGCAGATCAAAGGAGAAATCATAGAAAAAA
>DAOVGQ010000077.1 GCA_030672315.1 Candidatus Aenigmatarchaeota archaeon
GTATTTTCTGGATTTGCCCCAAAGAAAAAGATAATGCAGATTCTGGAGCTTCCAAATCATCCCTTTTTTATAGGTACCCAGTTCCATCCAGAGTATACATCCAGGCCATTGAATCCAGATTCTCTTTTCAGGGGCTTCCTCAAGGCCTGCCTCAAGGGCAGGAAATAGCCACCGAAAGCTTTATAAACCCTTATTTGTTACTATTTATTAGTGACAATTGTTTAATAATAGCTTAAATGTTGAGGTGAAGTATGAAAAGTGCTGAAGTAGACAGGATGAAAAGAGATGATTATTTAGGAAAAATATTGGATGAATATAAAGAGAGGGGTTTTAAACATGCCATAGGAAGTCTATTTTTTGACCTTAAAAATAGGCATTACTTTATTTTATATGGAAACCATCTTAAGGGATTGCAGGAGAATATTGAAGACTAAACAATACCGCTTTTGTTATTCCCTTTCATAATCTGAGTTGATAAGCTCCCAGATTGTCCTGGCTTTTTTCTCTCCAATCTTTTCAACCTTCATGAGGCGCTCGGTCTTTGCCATGAAGACCTTCCTGACAGAGCCGAACCTTTCCAGGAGCCTCCTGCTAAGCTTTGAGTTTATGTGGGGGAGGCCTGCCACGATGAACTCCTGGTGGCGGGCCCTGTCCATGACCCGCTTCTCTCCCCTTATGGAGACCTCCTTGCCGAGCTTCCTCTGCTCCCTGTAGGCGATCCAGTGTATCTGGGCAGCGGTCTCCCTGCTGTTGCGGGTCCAGATTATGGGTACCCTGTGGTCAACCGTTATGCTGGCCAGGGCTCCCCTTATTGCATTGGGGTGCATCCCGCTCTCGTGCCAGAGAAGCTCGGGATTTCCCTCCAGAATCAGGACAGGGTTCTCAAAATTATCTGCAAGCTCCCCGAGCTGCTTGAACAGCCTCTGGTTCATTATAGAGCCCAGGAAATCGGGGATGGTCTTCCTCTCTATCCCCACCCTGTCAGAGGCTATGTAGTCCCCGACCTTGAGCTGCTTGAGACAGACCAGGGCCCCCAGCTCCTCGATATAGTTGTTCACCTGGGAGGGGGTCTCCCTGCAGTCGGCATAGACAAGAACCTTCTCTGTTGGCAGGGGCTTCTGAACCCCCTTCTTCTGGGGATTTCCCTTCTTTGTTTTTCCTTCCATAATCCCTACCATGAGAAGAGAATCAACGGACACCTGAACCAGGGCTGACTGGTTTGTCTACTGTTAGCAGACTGACAACGTCCCCTTCCTGAGCAGCCAGGAGCATGCCCTCTGATTTGATACCACGAATCGTGGCCGGGTCGAGGTTTGTAACCACGACAATCCTCTTGCCCTTGAGCTCGTCCTCCTTATAGTAGGGTCTGAGTCCTGCCACGAGCTGAGCCTCCTTCCCTCCCAGGTCGACCTGGAGGACATAGAGCTTGTCTGCATTGGGGACATGCTCCACTGAGATTATCTCACCAATCCTCATGTCGAGCTTCTTGAAATCATCAAAGCTTGCCATACAATCACCAATTAATTATGTAGCCATCGCTTTTATATTGTTTTTATATATCGGCCGCTGCAATAATTATAATATGAAAACACCTCCTAGAAAGGTGGCCAGAAGGGCCCTTGTTTATGCCATGCTTTTCCTTTCAGTCCTGGCCCTGGAGGCCTCCCCTGCCCTGGCCCAGTTGCCCGAGCCCGGGGTAACATTCATCCCGGACCAGCTCTCTGCTGAATCCAGCTTTGTCATGATTGCCGACCCGGGCAGCGTGGGCGGCTCTGTAAGGATAACCTGGGTAACGGATGAAGGGTATGGCCACTTCCCCTACATTGATGGGAAGTATATGTGCTACTTCTCTGACACCGACTACCAGAGTACGTGCGGCCCGTCCCCGTTCAGGTATCCCACAACCGAGGGGTATCCATACATAATGGATGTCTTCACCTTTGACAGCGAGGGCAACCAGGGCAATACCACCCTGGAGGTTGAGATAGGGGGTCTAAAGATAATCCCTGATGTGACCATAGACTTTGACGCAGGCAGCGTGAAATTGCTGGCCTACACCACCCCTGCCATTGCTGATTCCATAAGCTACAAGGTATTTGACAGCAGCTTCAGCCCCAAGACCTCGGGCTACCTTCCAATGTTCAGGATAACAGGGACCCCCTACTACAACGGAAGTGTTGAACTCGACCCCGGGACCTACTACATAGCCTTCAAGGCAGACTCCACGGATGACTTCGGGGGTGGCATGATAAAGGTCAGTGTGGTAGGAGGAGGGGGGAACGGCTATGAGGGGGTTCTGCAGGCCGACCCTGTCGACATAGAAGTTCTTGTGGAGGCAGGCTCTCAGCCTGCCCTTCCCCAGAATAAAAGGATAATCAACACACTCAACCAGACCTTTGAGGGCGTGAGCATATCGCTTCCCGCAGACATAAGCAGGTATGTAACAATTACAATCCCTAACACCACGATAGGGCCCTACCAGACCATGTACTACAGCATAAACCTGCACAGCATCTCTTCCAGCCTGGACATCAACACTGTGGCTGACATAAATTCAGGGGGAGGGGCCTTGTTAGGAAGGATTCCTATAAAAATGAAGATAAGCTACACCAGCGGTGGGGTGACTGACTGCAGCCAGCTTGCTGACGGTGCAGACTGTCTGGGAGGCATATGCTGCAGCAATGTCTGCCAGAAGAAGGCTGAGTGCTGCGTGGACAGCGACTGTGGATACGGTGAAACATGCTCCAATTACAGGTGTGTGTCCGGCACGACCGACATGCTCTGCATCACAGGAATCTGCATGACGGACGGCTCCATTTCATGCCCGAGCGGGCAGGAGGAAACAGGAAGCTGCATCTCAGGCGGAGTAACCTACATCTGTTGCGCCGAGTTAGGGGAGTGCGCAGGCAAGTCAGACTCTACCCCCTGCAGCACAGGTGTGTGCTGCAGCGAGGAGTGTGTAGAATGTTGCGATGATTCGGACTGTGACACTGGTTATGAATGTATAAGCAACTACTGCTTTGAGATTTCAGG
>DAOVGQ010000036.1 GCA_030672315.1 Candidatus Aenigmatarchaeota archaeon
ACCTCGACGCCATGAAAAAGGACATCGAGCGGCTCGAGAGAGACCTAGGCAAGGTGGAGGAGGATGTAATCGAGTTGTCCTGAACCCCTTATTTTTTGCACTGTCAACTATGCGGGAGACAGGATTCCCTGCTTACGAGAGCTTCTGCGCCTTTACACTGCTCCTTCGGAGCAAGCAGTTACCTTCGGTAACCGGCACATCTCGCCAGCAAAGCTGACGATACCACTTCTGCAAGCAGGGGAGCAACTAGAATTACATATTTCTTTCAGACGCATTTCTTGAGGAAGGCGGTTTTGCGCTTCAGCGCAAAAGATGTGCGCATCTCTCGTGCAGGGCACAAGAAAGCCTCCTGTAAAGAAAGGTGTAATGCGGGAGACAGGATTCCCGTGGAAGTTGCCCCGAACGAAGTGAGCGGGCAACTCCTTTTTGCTTAAGCTTTTTCTGAAAAAAGCTTATTTCGAACCTGCGAAGGCACTAAGCCACAGGGCCCTCAACCCTGCCCCTTTGACCACTCGGACACTCCCGCATCCCCTTTCCTATCCGACCCGTTGCTTTGGGATAGGTCGGCATGTACCAGCTTACGAGAGCTACCATTTCTGCAAGCTGATACCCCTACGGGGCACAAGTAAGCAACTTGCAGATTTTACCATCTCTGTAAGCTATTAAGAAAAAAGGCTTAGTAGGTTAAAAGCTTTACGCCGCTGTACAGTGCGGAGCACCCCACAGCGAGCCTTCCCACAACGTTCCAGGCCCTTCCCCTGGAGTTCACGAAGTTGTTCACAAGGCCCCTGGATATCCAGGCCCTGGGCCGCCAGTAGTTCCCCTCTATGTACTTCAGGACATCCCCATAGGAATGCGTTATCCTTTCCCGCGACCACCTCACCACAGCACTGACAGGGACGCACGATGTCCTGAAGCCTACCCTCCCCTTTCTTATCTCCCTGAAAAGCCCGTCCATGTCCTGGGCATCCACAAAGTTTACAGAGAGGCCCATCATCTCGGCCATGTGGACGTCTGAACCCACCACCATGGGCTTGCCGCTACCTGCAACCTTCCTCCGGGTATACCAGTTGGCAATCCTGTCCATGCCAAAGGAGTTGAAGACCTCCACAGCATCGGCCTTCAGACACATTTCCTTGACGCCATCATTCTTTATGTCATATGGATGAGGTGCAACAGAGAAGCCACCCTGCTCCCTTATCCTCTCAAGGGTCTCCTCCACTGTGAGGAAGTTCTCCACAGCTTCAGTAAGGCCTAGGCCTATCATGTGTCCCTGGGAGGTTTGTATCTCCATTCCCGGTATGAAAACAACATCCTGCCTCTTTGCCTCCTCCCTGGCCTCCTCCCAGCCCGAGACCACCCTGTGGTCGGTTATGGCCAGGCCGTCTATTCCTGCCCTTCTAGCCAGCCTCACAACCCGCCTGGGAGAGAGCATGACCTCTGTCGGAATCTTGGTCCCCCGCGAATAATGAGTGTGGCAGTGAAGCTCAAATATCATGCAATCACCCATTTTGACCTAATAGATACCATTATTTAAATAGGCGCACTCCCCTCTTCTGGTGAATGAGCCACATGAAGAAGTGATACATGGCAAAGAGCTCCAGCCCAAACGGCCCATATCCCAGATAACCCAGAACCGGCATCTCGAATACCTTGAGGAAGTCCACAAAGGGAATTGTATAATGCCACTGGGGGATGGCCCAGAAGTTCCAGAACTCCCACAGGAAACCGCACACCGTGGCCCCCACATATATAGATAACGGAACAGAAAGCCTCCTGTCCTTGAGGTGCGATATTATGCTCGGCCTCCTGTTCATGTAGTTTATGGGGTCGAGTATCAGGAAGAAGGATATCCATATAAGCGGATAGAACAGCTGCGGATAGAGCAGGGGCCCTGTAAAGGTCAGCATCCCTGCAAAAATCATCCCGTAGAGCAGCTCCCTGCTTATTCGGTGCTCCTCCTCAAGCCTTACCTTGTCGAATATGTGCACGGTCTTGAGGAGCAGTGCTGTCTCAAAGACAGCAGGAATTACCGTGGAAAATGATACGGTCCCAAATACCAGGCCCTCTAACCGGCTCCCAAACCCCTCCAGGCCTGTATAGTACCAGTTCCCGAGCACCCATCCAATGGCCTCAAAGGCCCACCACACCGCGGCCGAGAGCCCCAGCAGCAACAGGAATATCTTGGGTTTCTTGGTTATGAGTGATTCCCCGCTCAGGCTGAATGTCACTGCATCGACCAGGAAGATGTAGCCGAACCATATTATGGGAAAATACCACTGCGCAAGTGGCTCTATATGAAATATGAAGTTGAGCTGCGCAAACAAGACCATCAAAAGGCCAAGGGCCCCGTACCACCTGAACATAGTTATTTATTAATACATGATTTATATTAGATTTATTGTCAGGGTTGGCCATAAAAAGCGAGGAGATAAATATATAAAATAATGTGCTTATTACACACAAGGGGCAATCTTATGAATATCCCAAGACACGTCAGCATAATTCCTGATGGGAACCGTCGCTGCGCCAAACGCCTCATGAAACAGCCCTGGAAGGGCCATGAATGGGGAGCGGAAAAGCTCAAGGAGGTTCTTGAATGGTGCAGGGAACTTGGCATCAAGACTGTTACAGTCTATTCCCTCAGCCTTGAGAACCTTAAAAAGAGACCCAGACACGAGCTGGATTTCATTCTGGAACTGGCAAGAAAAGAGATTAGCGAGATGGTTGACAACCCTGACAGCTTTGTCCACAAGAACAGAATCAAGCTTACATTCTTTGGTGAACTGGAGAGGCTTCCTGATGAGCTTAGGAAGGACATTGCCCGCGCCACAGAAGCCACAAAGTCCTATTCCAGACACAATCTGAATATAGCCATAGCCTACGGAGGCAGGCAGGAGATAGTGGACGCCTCCAGAAGAATAGGCATCCAGATTGCCCAGGGCAGGCTGTCCCCTGACGAAATCGATGAGATGGTCCTGCGCCAGAACCTTCAGACCAATGGCAACCCCGACCCTGACCTCATAATCAGGACAGGGGGCGAGCAGCGCATATCCAATTTCCTCCTGTTCCAGGCAGCCTACTCAGAACTCAAGTTCACTGACACCTTCTGGCCGGACATCACCAAGGAGGAGCTCATATCCATTATCAAGGACTACTCCAGGAGGCAAAGAAGATTTGGGAAGTAAGCCTTTTTCTCAAAACCGACACACAGAGCCAAACACCCCACCAAAACATTTATATACTTAACTATTAATATAGATAAGACTCCGGGGGGATACTGCAGAATCCGTCCTCTTGTGTCCTTTAGGGTATCGGACGGCAGGCACTCCCTGCGAAGTTTATAGTGCATTTGATGCATCAAACACGTTAATAAAGGAAAAGGTGATTGCATGGCAGAAAAACCACACATAAACCTGATAACGTCAGGTCACGTCGACCACGGCAAATCCACACTTATAGGAAGGCTCCTTTACGATTCAGGCTCAATACCAGAGCAGGACCTGAGGAAGCTCAAGGAAAAGGCCAAGGAACTCAAGAAGGAAACCTTCGAGTTCGCCTTTGTCATGGACAGCCTCAAGGAGGAAAGGGAGAGAGGCCTCACTATCGACTTGATGTACAAGCCCATTATTACGGACAAGCTCTACATAACCGTAATCGACTGTCCGGGACACAGGGATTTCATCAAGAACATGATAACCGGGGCATCCCAGGCAGATGCTGCAATCCTGGTTGTCTCTGCAAAGGACGGCGTCCAGGAGCAGACCAAGGAGCACATGTACCTGTCCAAGGTCCTTGGAATCAAGCAGATAGTCGTAGCCATAAACAAGATGGACGCAGTCAACTACGACGAGAGCAAGTTCAAGGAGGTCAAGGAGGCCGTGAGCAAGCTCCTGACATCCCTTGGCTACAAGGCTGACGAGATTCCCTTTGTCCCACTTTCGGCATACGTTGGTGACAACGTTGTCAAGAAATCGGACAAGATGGGATGGTACAAGGGAAATACGCTTCTCGGAACCCTGGACGACAAGCTTGTCGCTCCTGAGAAGCCGGTGGACAAGCCGCTCAGGCTGCCTGTTCAGGACGTCTACACCATCACAGGTGTTGGAACAGTTCCTGTGGGCAGGGTGGAGACAGGGGTTTTAAAGCCCGGTGAAAAGATTGTCTTCATGCCCAGCGGCGCCCAGGGCGAGGTGAAGTCAATAGAGATGCACCACAAGCAGCTCGACAAGGCCGAGCCCGGAGACAACATCGGATTCAATGTGAGGGGCGTGGCCAAGAATGAGATAAAGAGGGGCGATGTCGTCGGGCATATCAAAAACCCGCCTCAGGTGGTGAAGGCCTTCACAGGACAGATAATAGTCCTTCAGCACCCAACAGTACTGACCAAGGGCTATACGCCTGTCTTCCACACCCACACCACCCATGCGGCATGCAAGATAACCGAGATTGTCAAGAAGATAAACCCTCAGACAGGTGCGACAATCGAAGAGAATCCTGACATGCTGAAGTCCGGTGACGCAGCCGTGATAAAGGTCGAGCCCACACAGCCGATCTCGGTTGAGAAGCAGGCTGACTTTCCGCAGCTCGCCAAGTTCGCCATCAGGGATATGGGTAAGACAGTGGCCGCAGGAATAATCATAGACACGGTACCTGCAGACAAGAAAAAGTAATTTTAGTTACGGGGGTTCACTCCCCCAACCCTTTATTTTTTTCTTAACCCCTGTATCATAATCTCCATCCGGGGCAGCATCGGCCCCGAGGTATAAGCCGCCCTTTTCTAGAAAAGCGCCGGGGACAGGACTTGAACCTGCACGTCCTTTCGGACACACGATTTTAGGTAGGTTGGGAAAAACCGAACGAGTCTCCAATCGTGCGCGTTCTCCGGATGAACCTGCCTGCAGAGCGAGACAGGTAATCACTAACCGTTCCGCCACCCCGGCTTTATCTTGGAAAGGCACCTTATGCAGACCCCGTGCTCAGCAGAGTAGTGGGCCGAGCAGACTATGGCCCCGCACATTCTGCATGTATAGGCAGGATCTGCAACCCCGCCACATATCGAGCACAATCCTGGCCTCTCCATAGTATCTAATTCTCCTCTTGTTTATAAACTTTTATTCTGAACCTGCAATAATTATACATGCCAGAAACCACGATTCTCACCCATGCCGACCCTGACGGCATATGCGCCGGGGCTGTTGCACTATCCAGATTCCCCGGCTCCACGGTATTCTTCACCAGGCCCACATCATTATATTCAGACCTCCTGCATACAGAATCC
>DAOVGQ010000006.1 GCA_030672315.1 Candidatus Aenigmatarchaeota archaeon
CCCTGAGAGTTCCTCATAGGTCACCAGGCCCTCGTAGGCCCTGTCATCTATAACCAGGGCAGGAGCATGTTCTATTCCATAGGCCTCCTTAACCATGGATATTGCGTCTGATTCAAGATTGAGGTCGAGTGTGTAGACCAGGACATTGCTGGATTCCCTGACCTGGTCCAGGATACTGCCCTGCTCGATGCAGCCCTCGCAGTCCCCGGTATAGAAATATAATATGGGTATCACATCCTCCCCGCACTTCTCCTTGACTGAGAGGGAGAGCAGCCAGGCCTTGAGCGAGACAGCCATGTACTCCCTCTTGAGGGCCTCGTAGTTCTCGTCCGGGGGGTTGTATTTCTCATAGACCTCCAGTTTCTGGGGGAGGTTCCTCCAGAAGTAATCAAGGTCGCTCTGGACCCTGTTCAGGGAGGCCACTATGAATTTGCAACCAAGCTCGCCCTGGCCTGAGGCGAGGTAGAGCTGCTCAAGCTCTATGGATTCCAGGTCCTGGCCGTATCCCTGTATCTCCTCGCGGAGACTGGCAAACTCCCGGGAGGTCTTGCCCTCTGTGTATTGCAGGATAAAGGCCCCTGTAAAGACGCCCACAACATAGAGCATTATCGCACTAAGGCCTGCCAGGAGGTAAAGCCTGTTCTTTCTTGCCATGTTCAGGATTTATCGAAAGGGATTAAATTAGTTTTGTCACAGCTTGAACATATTGGGTAATGCATAAATAATTACTGTCAATAATACCGCATATGACTGACAAACTATACGTATTGACTGGTGGGTTGGTGACTGGAAAAGACCGTATATTGGATTGCTTATCCAATCTTGGTTATCCAACCTTTCCCGAGTTAGAGCAGGAGGTTATTGATGAGTACTTTCAGGGAAAGACCCCCAGACAAGACCCGGATTTATATGCGAGAAAATGGTTTGAAAAGAAGGTGGTGCAGTTTGATTTTGCAAACAGTGGTGAAATAGGATTTTTTAATAGAGGTTTCATAGACCCCTTTTCAATCTATCCGTTTCTTAATAAGCCTGTACCCTCAGAACTGATGCATGATATTAAAAACAGGAAATATGCAGAAAAAGTTTTTTTGGTTGAACCTATACCAAAGGAATGGTTCGGTGGGGTCTGGTACAAAAAATTATTATCCAAGGAAGAATCAGTGAAATTTCATCAAACTGTTTCCGAAGTATATAAAAGGGAAGGCTACACGTTGATATCAGTACCTGCAACGGATATAGGGCAGAGAGCAGATTTTATATTAAGCCACTTATAGTTCCATAACTTGTTATGGTTTAAGCCCAGCTATTTCTCCCACCAGTTCTTGCCCCTCTTCTTGGACCACTCGATGTTGCTCAGGCTGTGGACAAACATTAGGACGAGCCAGTAGGGGAACATGAATATGAAGGCTATCAGGTCCTTGATGGTGAAGGGATCCCTGAACTTCCTGAGTGCGGCCAGGAATATCCCGTAGGTTAATGTGAGGAGGACCATGTTCAGGGCGCTGAGGAGCGTGAGCGACCAGTTCCCGATAAGGACGTTCCAGGCCACATTTATTATTCCGAACACAGAGAACCAGTAGAAGAAGTACTGTGCAACATCCCAGGAGAAGACAACGCCATTGACCAGGAAGAAGTCATGATATCCCAGGGCTATCTGGAGGATAAGGGCAATGCCTATCAGGACGGAGTGGATGTACCAGTAGGACAGCAGGGGGAGGGAATACATGCCAGGACCCCTGTATTTCCTGTTGAGGAACATGTCGAAGTGGGTCTTGATTATCTGGGCCCCGCCCCTGGTCCATCTGAATCGCTGCCTGGAAAGCTCCATGAGTTTTTCAGGGACAAAGGTGTAGCAGTAGGCAGTGTCCACAAAGCGGGTCTTGTAGCCCCTCTTTATGAGCTTGAGCGCGACATCGAAGTCCTCGAGGAAGGTGTATGGGCTGAAGCCCCCTGCCTCTAGGAGGTATCTCCTTCTGAAGGCGCTCAGGGGGCCCGAGGCCGCTATCACAGCACCTATCCTCTCGCACACGGACTTGAAGAAGGCGAAGTTGAGGTATTCAAGCCTCTGGAACCAGGACAGGGGCCTCCTGGTGTTCTCAACCTTGATTACCCCTGTGGTGGCAGCCACCATCTTGTCTGAGAAGGGGGCCACAAGCCTCTCTATGGAGCCCCCTTCCAGGCAGGTGTCGCCGTCTATGGTTATGACAATCTCTGTGGTGGCAAGCTTGAGGGCCCTGTTGAGGGCATGGGACTTGCCTATGTGGTTGGTCTTGATAATCCTGACCTGTTTGTTTCTGGCATAGGCCTTCAGGACCT
>DAOVGQ010000042.1 GCA_030672315.1 Candidatus Aenigmatarchaeota archaeon
CATGCACGACGTGGTTGTTGTCGGGACCGGCCCTGCCGGCCTGAGGAGCGCGAGCCTGTGCGAGAAGTCGGGCCTGGACGTGATTGTCCTGGACAAGAAGCCTGAGATAGGCCTGCCTGTCCGGTGCTCTGGCCTCATATCAAGGAATCTGGACAGGCTTGTGAGGGTCCCTGAAGACTGCATAGAGCACAGGGTTAGGGGAGCAGTCGTCCATGGCCCAGGAGGGAGAGAGATTAGGCTCGAGAAGCCCGGCACTGCTGCCTATGTGATAGACAGAAAGGCCCTTGATGTATTCCTGGCAGGAAAGGTGAAATCAGAAATCCGCATGAAGACCGAGGTCGGGAAGCTCCAATACAGCAGGGATGGTGTGAAACTCGCCACCAACAAGGGCAATATAGAGGCCCGGGCTGTCTTGGGGTGCGACGGCCCATCATCCGTTGTTGCGAAGCACTTCAGGCAAAGGCCCAGAGAGATGCTTCAGGGCGTGATACTCATCGATAACAAACCGGACAGGTCAAGGCTTGTGGAGCTCTGGCTGGACAGGAGGCTCTGCGACGGGTTCCTGTGGAGGATTCCCAGGGGCAAGACAGTGGAGTACGGCATGCTCGGAAGCAGGGCCAGGTTCGAGCAGCTCGAGAAATTCTTCAAGTTGGACAATGGCCTTGGGAAGCGGGCCGGCCTGGTTCCCATAGGGCCCGGCAAAACCTACTTTGACAGGACCCTACTCGTGGGCGATGCAGCTGCCCAGACCAAGCCCTGGTCAGGCGGCGGTGTTGTCTACAGCCTGACAGCAGCAGGCCATGCGGCCAAGACCCTCAAGCAGGCCTTTGAGAAGGGCGACCTCTCAGAGAAGGCCCTGGCAGGCTATGAGCAGGCCTGGAGGGCCGACCTGGACAAACCCATCCAGATGGGCATGCTCGCCAGGGAGCTCTACAGGGAGATGGACAACAGTCAGCTTGGTGAGTTCTTTGACAAGCTGGCTGGCATGGACCTGAACAGACTGGACATGGATTTCCCTGTACTGGGGTTCTGAATCCCCTCAGGCAGTAATATTTAAGGGCTCAGGACAATTTCTTTCTGTCTATACATGGAGGTTGTTAAATGCCAGAGCAGAAGGGGATTAACCTGAACCTGTCACCAAATGTCATGCCCATACATGCGGACGAGGCCATGGTTCACACAAAGATACGGGCCAAGAAGGGGAGTGATGGCGTCAAGAAGATAGGCCATCTGAGGATATGGTTCATAGATACCCTTGCAAACAGGGTGGTCTCTGACATTGTGATTGATTCGGATCTTGCTGAATCATTATCAGAGCTTCTGAGAAGGAAGACCACTGAGCTTATAGCGGAGCTGAAGAGTGACAAGCTGCCAGAACCACAGAGGAAGCCGGCAACAACATCAAGCAGGGAAACAAGCTATATAGGGTGAGTGGACAAAGTCTGTGGAATGCGGCTTAAGATTACTAATAAATATCTTGGCCATAGCTTTAATCATGGTCGAGATAAACGAGGAACTGAAACGGTTAATTGAAGGGAATGCCTTAGCATTTTCAAGTGTTGATGAGTTTGGAAATCCCCACTGTATTGCTGTTGCAGATGTAAGGGTTGTTTCCAAAAATCAAATTCTTGTCGGGAATAATTACATAGTTGAAACAACCAAGAACCTCCAACAGAACAAAAATGTTGCCTTAGTGGTCTGGAACAGGAACTGGGAAGAGGACTGTGTAGGTTACGAATTAAAGGGAGCTGCTGATTATTTTACAGAAGGCAAGTGGCACGAAATGGTCAAAGAACTTCATAAAGGGTTTCCTGCAAAGGGTGCAATTTTGATAACAATAAACAAAATTAAAAAATTAGCATAGCTGTCGCTGAGCCCCGTACTATTTCTTCAAAGAGAATACAATGGTATCAAGCTTGGTCATCTCCTCTATGGAGTGGCCGATGCCTTCCCTTCCGAGGCCGGAGTCCTTGTCGCCGCCAAAGGGGAAGTTCCCCAGGCCGTGGGCCGGGTGGCCATTTATCGTGACTGTGCCGTCCTCCAGGGCCCTGGCTGTCTTGATGGCCTTGTCGATGTCCTGGGTGAACACGCTTGCGTCCAGGCCATACCTGGACTGGTTGGCCACCTTTATGGCCTCTGCCTGGTCCCTGACCCTCATAATCGTGACAACAGGACCGAATGTCTCCTCCCAGGCAATCCTCATGTCAGTGGTGACCCTGTCCAGGACAGTGGGCGCATAGTAGAGGCCCCTGAGGTGCTTGCCTCCCAAGAGGACTCTGGCCCCCTTCTCCCTTGCATCCTTTACAAGGGACTCCACCTTATCAAGAGCCCCCTTGTTAATCAGGGGACCTATCATAGTTCTGGGGCTGGAGGTCGGACCGACCCTCCAGGACTTGGCACCCCTGGCCAGGAGCCTGGCGAATTTGTCAGCTATCTTGTTCTCGACTATTATTCTGGAGAGGGCATCGCACCTCTGGCCAGAATACTTGAGCGCGCCGCTGAGGCATTCCCTGGTTGCCAGGGAGAGGTCAGCATCTGCAAAGACCAGGGCAGGACCCTTGCCGCCGAGCTCCAGGTGGAGCTTCTTCATGCCTGCTTTACTGGTTATGCGCTTGCCTACCTGGGTGCTGCCTGTGAAGGATATCATGCTGACCCTGGGATGGGAAACTATAAAGTCCCCTATCTCGGAGCTTGAACCGGTTATGACATTGAAGGCCCCCCTGGGAATGCCAGCCAGCTCGGCCAGCCTTGCGAACATGAGCATGCATATGGGGTCGTCCGAGGCAGCCTTGAGGACAACAGAGTTCCCGGCTGCCAGGGCAGGGGCCACCTTGGATATGCTTATGAAGAGGGGATAGTTGAAGGGGGATATGGCCAGGACCACCCCAAGTGGTTTTCTGGTAACAATGGCCATTCTGTGGGAGGTTCCCGGAACCAGGTCCCCAGGGATGAACTCTGTTGAGAACTTCCTGGACTCCTCAGCTGCCAGGTGGAGCCTCTCGGCCGTAGCCTTAACCTCGCCCTCTGCATAGTGGACTGGCTTTCCGGCCTCCCTGGATATAATCTTAACCAGGTCATTTTTGTGTTCCTTAACGAGCTCGGATATCCTGTCAAGGAGCTCCACCCTCTCCACTGTGTCCATGCCGCCTATTGCAGGCCTTGCCCTGAAGGCCGCCTCGATTGCAGAATTGGCGTCCTTCTTGAGGGCTGAGGGAACCCTTCCCACAAGGGAGTTGTCAGAGGGGTCCCTGACCTCAAAGGTCTGCCCACCAGAGGCCCTGACCCACCTGCCGTCAATGAACATCCTGTATTCAGGGGGCCTGCCCGCCCTCACGGGCTTCCAGATGTCTGCCATATACCATCACTTTAATGTTTGGATGGGGTTTATTATAAGCTTTGGTTTCTTGCCCGCTTGAAGCTATATATATCCGCTTGGGGAATTATAATCTATGGCAGAGAACAAGATAACGCTTTCTGTGATTAAGGCCGATGTGGGGGGCTGGGTCGGTCACTCCCACAGCCACCCTGACATCAAGCAGCTTGCAAGGGAGATGCTGGAGATTGCCAAGAACGACGGAGTGGTTACAGACAGCTATGTAACTTCTGTGGGGGATGACCTGCAGCTTATCATGACGCACAGCAAGGGGGAACTCAACAAGGAGATACACAGCCTTGCCTGGAAGGTCTTCCTTGAGTGCACCAACAGGGCCAAGCGGTTAAAGCTCTACGGTGCAGGGCAGGACCTGCTCAAGAGCACCTTCTCTGGAAACCTCAAGGGTATGGGCCCGGGCATTGCCGAGGCTGAGTTCAAGGAGAGGGAGTCAGAGCCTGTTGTCATATTCATGGCAGACAAGACCGAGCCAGGGGCCTTCTCAATTCCCATCTACAGGATGTTCGCTGACCCCTTCTATTCGCCAGGCCTTGTCATAGACCCCGGGATGCACGGGGGGTTCAGCTTCAATGTCCACGATGTGTTTGAGAAGAAGCAGGTATGGCTTGACTGCCCGGAGGAGATGTATGACCTGCTGGCCCTGGTAGGAACGGTTGGGAGGTATGAGATAAAGAAGGTTGTCAGGAAAAAGGATGGTGAGCTTGCGGCCGTGACCTCGACCGAGCGGCTCAACCTGATAGCAGGGAAGTACGTGGGCAAGGACGACCCTGTAATGATAACGAGGTGCCAGCACGGCCTGCCCGATGTCGGGGAGGTCCTGGAGCCCTTTGCCTGGCCCCACCTGGTGGCTGGATGGAACAGGGGGAGCCACAACGGGCCGCTCATGCCTGTTCCTCAGAGGCATTCAAACACAGCAAGGTTCGACGGGCCGCCCAGGGTCATTGCCCTGGGGTTTCAGATAGCCGACGGAATGTTCGGAAAAGCAGCGGACATGTTTGACGACCCAAGCTTTGACAAGGCAAGGGCGGAGACCAACATCATGGCCGACCTCATCAGGAGGAACGGCCCCTTCCAGCCCCATCGTCTCGAGGATAGCGAAATGGAATACACCAGGCTTCCCCAGATCCTCAAAAAGCTGAGGCCAAGGTTCAGGAAGATTTAGAAGTTTCAGACATTCCGATTCTTTTAATATCCGGTATTCCAATGTATAGATATGCAGAAAAGCAGATTCGTTCTGTGGTTCGAGGAGATAGGCAGGGGGGATGTCAACCTTGTTGGAGGGAAGTGTGCCAGCCTTGGTGAGCTCTCCAGGAAGGCAGGAGTTCCCACACTTCCCGGGTTTGCAATAACAGCGGATGCCTACAATCACTTTCTTGAAAAGGCCAGGCTCAGGGATTTCATAAAAAAGACCCTGGAGGGTCTGGACACCCACAATCTCAAGGACCTGGCCAGGAGGGGCAAGGCCATAAGGAGAAGGATTGCAGCAGCCACGATTCCGCCAGAGATCGGGGAGGAGATAAAGAGGGCCTACCAGAGGCTCGGAACAAGGCTGGGGATACCCAATCCCTATGTGGCAGTGAGGTCATCTGCCACTGCCGAGGATCTTCCCGGAGCGAGCTTTGCAGGACAGCAGGAGACCTATCTCAATGTGGAGGGGGAGAAGGATTTGATAAACAAGGTCAAGCTCTGCATAGCATCGCTCTTTACAGACAGGTCGATATCCTACAGGGTGGATAAGGGCTTCGACCACCTCAAGGTCAAGCTCTCTGTGGGGGTTCAGAAGATGGGGAGAAGCGACATAGGCTCGGCAGGGGTGATGTTCACCATAGACCCTGACTCGGGCTTTGACAAGGTCGTGGTAATAAACGGCTCATATGGCCTTGGGGAATACCTTGTGAAGGGCAAGGTCATTCCGGACGAGTTCATGGTATTCAAGCCCACAATGAAGCTCCTGGAGAGTGTCCTGGGAAAGAAGAGGATAAAGCTGGTCAGGGGCGGACGGGGCAACATCGAGAAGAGCGTGAGCCCAGAGGACCAGGCCGAGTTCTGCCTCACTGACGAGCAGGCAGTGGAACTTGCGAGACACGCTGTAAGGATAGAGAGGCACTACAGGTCCCCCATGGACATCGAGTGGGTACTGGACGGGGAATCCGGGAAGATGTACATAGTCCAGGCCAGGCCTGAGACCGTCCACTCCCAGAAAAAAAAGAACATAATAAGGGAGCATGTCCTCAAGGAGGAGGGGAAGCTGCTTCTGACAGGCACGGCCGTAGGGAGGAAGATAGGTGTTGGAAGGGCCAATATCATCAAGAGCGCCAGGCACATCCACAGATTCAAGACAGGGGAGATCCTGGTCACTGACATGACAGACCCTGACTGGGAGCCCATCATGAAGATGGCCTCTGCCATAGTGACGAACAAGGGGGGTGTTACCAGCCATGCAGCGATTGTATCCAGGGAGCTCGGGGTGCCCTGCATCGTAGGAACCCTGAATGTAACAGATGTCCTGAAGAACGGCCAGGAGGTGACAGTGGACTGCTCAACAGGTCAGGGAAGGATATTCAGGGGCTTCATGAAGTTCGAGGTCCTGGAAAAGGATGTCAGCAGGATTCCCAGGACAAGGACCAGGGTGATGATTAACATAGGAGAGCCCAACAAGGCATTCAGCCTTGCCAGACTCCCTGTGGACGGTGTGGGCCTCGCAAGGGAGGAGTTCATAATATCCAGCTATGTTGGCGAGCATCCCCTCCACCTCCTGAATACAGGCCAGGGAGGAAGGTACATAGACGCCCTGGCCAGGGGCATAGGCAAGATAGCGGCTGCCTTCTATCCGAGGCCTGTGATAGTCAGGCTCTCGGACTTCAAGTCAGACGAGTATGCAAACCTCAGGGGCGGAAGGGAGTTCGAGCCCGAGGAGGCAAATCCCATGCTTGGATGGAGGGGGGCCTCGAGATATACTGACAAGGTCTTCTACCTTGCATTCGAGCTGGAGTGCAGGGCCCTCAAGAAGGTCAGAGACAAGATGGGGCTCAAGAATATTATAGTGATGGTCCCCTTCTGCAGGACCCCTGAGGAGGGTAAGGATGTCCTCAAGATGCTCGCCAGGTTCGGCCTCACCAGGAAGGCTGGCTGGAGGTTCTATGTGATGGCAGAGATACCCAGCAACATCATTCTTGCAGAAGAGTATGCCAAGACATTTGATGGCTTCAGCATAGGGAGCAACGACCTCACCCAGCTCACCCTGGGTCTGGACAGGAACTCCCAGAGGCTGCAGTACCTGTTTGATGAGAGGCACCCGGCTGTAAAGAAGTCTATAAGTATGCTTATAGAGAAGGCCCATAAGAACAGGCCCCGCAGAACAGTGGGAATATGCGGGGAGGCCCCATCCAACTATCCTGACTTCACAGAGTTCCTGGTCAGGCAGGGTATAGACTCGATTTCAGTGGAGCCGGACATGGCCCTGAAGACCATTCTCTTGGTGAACAGGGTGGAGAAGAAGCTGAAGAGGTAGGCTTTAGATAAGTTTTTAATGTTTGGCTTAAGCCTTTGTGACATGCGAATACATTCCCTTCACGACTTGGTTATGTAGGTGAAGGTCGTGCAAGAGAGCGTCTGTAAAGGCTTATTTCTTGAGCATGTCAGCATGCCTCATTATCCTCTTGTAGGTCTGGTCAAGGGTCTCGGGCATGACCTTGGTACCCATCAGGGACTCCATGAAGCCGGCCTCCTTTGCATACCTCGGGACTATCTGGAAGTGGAGGTGGGTTATGGACTGGCCGGAGGAGCTTCCCAGGTTCATGCCTGCATTGAAGCCCACCGGGTTGAGGGCCTTCCTGAGAAGCCTGATTGTTCTCTTAATCATGTCACAGAAATGGGTGAACTCCTCCTCTGTGAGCTGCTCGGGCCACTCAACGTGGCGGAGAGGCACGACCTGGAGGTGGCCCACATTGTAGGGAAAGATGTTCATGATGACCATGAGCAGCCTGTCCTTGTAGATGACCTTCTTGGGAACCCTGGGGTCGTTCCTAGCTATGCCGCAGAAGACGCAGCCCTTGTAGGGCTTTCTCTTTCCGACCCACTTCATCCTTCCGGGCGACCACAGATAGTCCTTGTACATGCTAACCAAATCCCTTTAGCAGTTCCTTGACTGCACGCTCCGGCCTGGGTGACTTGACCACAGAGGAGGCTACTAGGACGCCCGCTGTCCCGAGCTCCAAGGCCCTGGAAACATCCTCACCTGTTGATATACCTGCGCCGCACAGCACCCTGTTTCTGGGGCTGGCCCTGCGGGCAATCTCCACTGACCTGCCTATCACATAGGGCTTGGCCTGGGAGACCGAAACCCCTGTACCTATTAGCTCAGGGGGCTCGATTGCAATGTAGTCTGGCTTCATGGCCGCTATCCTGCTCACCATGACTGTATAGGGAGCGCAGCACACTGCTGTTAACTTATTCTCCCTGGCCCTTTTTATCCGTTTCCCTATCTCATGGAGGTTCAGGCGCCTCTCAGAATGGTTTATAAGAGTCCCGCTGGCACCGGCTGCCTTGACTGCCTCTGGGAGTATGTGCCCTGTATGGGCCCCAGGCCTGACTGCATCGATATGCTGGGCAAAGGTGGGTATGGCTTCGGAAACCACAGGGATGTCCGAGGGCTGGACAGAAAGGATAATCTCTGCCCTGGATGTTCTGGAGAGCCTCCTGCATATCTGTGCAAGCTTGAGGGCATGCCTGCCGATACCCTGCTGATAGGCCTTGGTGTTGATAAGAAGAATGTACTTCTTCATTGTTATATTAATATCCTAGCTGTTTAATAAAAACCTCATGGATTGCTCTGCTCTGGAAATTCTATTTCTTCAGTTTCTCCAGAAGCCTTCGTTTCACAAGGGGTCTGCGCTCTTTTTCGGCGCGCTCGTCAGCAAGTTTTATCAGTCCCAGACCTATAACCATGGAGCCAAACAAGAGGTTGAAGGTAGTTGCCTCCTCGAAAACAAGCAGCAGGGCAAGCATTGCGGTAATGACAAACCACAGCCAGAAGAGTTTGTCCCACATCATTTTCCCCTCAGGACCTTCAAAACAGACTTATCCATCTTTATACCTTCCTGCCTAGCGGCCTTGAGTGATGCAAGCTCCCTCTCAAGTCGCTTGATTGCCCGGTCGTGCTCCTTAAGGCGCTTATCCAGGACAGTCACCAGCTCATCCAGAAACGCCTCGGGGTCTATTTTCTCGTCTGACATAGTATTTCTTTTAGTAAATAGAGGAAAGCTTTTTTAGCCTAACAGGCCTCACCAAGCTTAAAGAGTGGTTATCAAATAAGCTCGAACTTGCCCTTCACAGAGTTGGGGTTGATGGGCCGGACCTTTCCCTCCCTGGCCAGCCAGCCGAGCCCCATGCTGACCTCCTTCAGGGTCAGGCCAGTAGTCTTCTGGAGCTGGGTAAGGGTCTTGCTGCCCTTGCTCAGGACCTGCCAGACCCTTCCGGCATTGGCCCCAAAGTATTCATTAGCCTCCATGTCAACCTCCTAGAAATTCCTCGGTGAGCCGCTGGTAGGCATAAGCCCCCCGGCTCTCCTTGTTATAGAGCATTATGGGCATGTTGCTTCTCGGTGCCTCGGCAAGGTCCACATTTATGGGTATCACTGTATCAAAGACTTCCCCTCCATATGCCTCCCGGATCTCCCTCTCCATTCTGGCTGTGAGGTTGTTTCTCCTGTCGTGCATGGTGAGAACGTAGCCCCTCACCAACAGCCTGGGATTTATCTCCCTCTTCACCATATTCACGGTGTTCATGAGCTGCTCCACACCCCTTTTGGCCAGGTAGTGGACCTGGACAGGAACGAGAACAGAGTCAGATGCAGTAAGCGCATTCACAGTAAGCATGCCCAGGGAGGGCGGGGTGTCTATCAGGACATAGTCATAGGCATGGCTCTTGAGCTTTCGCTTGAGCTTGAACTGCATGCCGGGGTCGTTCATAATCTCGACCTGGGCAGCGCTCAGTTTCTGGCTGGCTGGCACAAGGTGGAGGTTCTTTATGCTGGTTGGAACAGCCACATCCCTTAACCTGGTCCTGTCATCGACCAGGAGCCTGCTGGAATCCTTTCTGTGCGGCCCGCCTGAGAGATACTCTGTGGTATTGGCCTGGGGATCGAGGTCAAGAACCAGAACACTCTTGCCTCTCTGGGCAAGATTGGATGCAAGATTGACGCACAAATCGGTTTTTCCGACGCCGCCCTTCTGGTTTGCAACAGTAATTATCATGTTTTATATTATTGTACGACCTGGCTTAAATGTTTTCACTGGAATTGAGCATGCAATCGCTGTTTTTTATTCAAGAAGGCTTTATCTTGGGTAGGTTTTATAATAAGGGTGGGTGATATAATAATAAACATAGGCAGCGCCGGGTGGAGCAGGAAATGAAAGTGCTTATGTTAGGCTGGGAATTCCCCCCCTTTAGTTCTGGAGGTCTGGGCACGCATTGCTATAACATTACAAAGGCCCTGAGCAAGAGGGGTGTGGATGTAACCTTTGTCATGCCCGGCTCCTCTGATGATGTGCACTCTGATTTTGTCAGGATAATCAGTGCAGGAAAGCAGAAGCTGATAAAGGTCGGGGTTGCCCTCAAGCCCTACCTGCCGAGCCTTCCAATAACCACAGCCAGCAGTTCCAAGGTGAGCAACAAGAGGATTTACGGCCTGGGGTTCTTTGAGGACATCCGCAGGTATACAGAGATGGCCTCCCAGGCAGTTAGGGATGTAGAGTGTGATATGATTCACTGTCATGACTGGATGACCTTCCCTGTGGGGATAAAGGTAAAGGAGGAAAAGAAGAAACCCCTTGTTGTCACAGTACACTCCACTGAATTTGACAGGAGCGGCTCGCTGTGCCCCAATCCCTGGATATCGGACATTGAGTGGCAGGGAATGTACCATGCCGACAGGGTCATTACTGTCAGCAGATACATGAAGAGCCAGCTCATGGAGAGGTATGGTGTGCCCGGAGACAAGATAGAGGTTGTCTACAATTCAATCGATCCAGGGCGTTACTCAAAAGGGAAAATCCGGTTCGGTCTTGACGAGAAGGTTGTGCTCTTCCTGGGAAGGCTGACCCTCCAGAAGGGACCAGATTACTTCCTCCAGGCAGCCAAGAGGGTCTTGGAAAAGCAAAAGAATGTCAGGTTCGTTGTGGTGGGAACAGGGGACATGCTCCCCCAGCTTATCGATTTAAGCATAAACATGGGTATAAGCAATGACGTGACATTCACGGGTTTCCAGAAGGAGATAGACGATTACTACAGAATGGCTGATCTCTATGTGATGCCCTCGGTATCAGAGCCCTTTGGCATAACTGCCCTGGAGGCCATGGCCTCGGAAACCCCTGTCATAGTTTCCAGGCAGTCCGGGGTCTCAGAGGTTGTAAAACACAGACTCTCTGTTGACTTCTGGGATGTGGACGAACTTGCGAGCAAGATGCTGGGGGTCCTCAGGCATGAATGCATCAGGAGGGAGATGGGAGAAAATGGCCACAGAGAGGTCAGCAGGATGGGCTGGCTTGAGGTGGCAGACAGGACCATGGAGGTCTATTCAGAAACTATGAACTGCCACCCAACAGGTTGAGTGTCTTCTTTCGGCTCGGTCAAGTATAAATTGAGCCAAGATAATATTTTAGTAGATTCAATGCCGTCAATTTGCATATATTTCCAGGTCCACCAGCCCATGAGGCTCAGGGGGTTCAGCGCCTTTGATATAGGAAAATCCAGTGAATACTTTGACAGTGATAAGAACCGGTTCTATCTCGAAAGGGTGTCCAGGAAGTGCTACCTTCCCACCAACAGAAGGGTTCTTGAGCTGATAAGCAAGACCGAGGGGAGGTTCAAGTTCTCATTCAGCATCACAGGCATACTCCTGGAAGAGCTCGAGAGGGGCTTTCCCAAGGTCCTGGACTCCTTCAGAAAGCTTGTCGATACCGGCTCAGTGGAGCTGTTCAATGAGACCTACTATCACAGCCTGGCCTACCTGATTTCAGAGAGGGAGTTCAGGGAGCAGGCAAGGCTTCACAGGGAGAAGCTGTGGGATATCTTTGGTGTGAGGCCCAGGATTTTCAGAAATACCGAGGCCATGTACGGGAACAATGTCGCGAGGCTGGCCCGGAGAATGGGGTTCAGGGGCATCGTGGCTGAGGGCCTCTCCCATGTCCTGGGATGGAAGTCTCCAAACTACCTCTATACCCCGCCTGACTCTGACATCAGGATATTCCTAAGGAACTACAAGCTGAGCGATGACATAGGCTTCAGGTTCTCGTGCAGGGACTGGCCTGAGTGGCCTCTGACAGCGGACAAGTATGCCCACTGGCTGAGCAAGGCTGATGGGGATATTGTAAACATCTTCATAGACTACGAGACCTTTGGGGAGCACCAGTGGCAGGAAACAGGAATCTTTGATTTCCTGAATCACCTCCCCCAGGAGGTCTTTAAGTACGAGGGCCTGCAGTTCATGACGCCAAGCGAGATACTCAAACTCAAGAAGCCTGTGGGAATCTATGACGTGCCCTACCTGACCTCCTGGGCCGATGTCCACAGGGACCTCAGCGCCTGGCTTGAGAACTCCATGCAGCAGCAGGCGTTCAGTGAGGTGAAGGCCCTTGAGCCACTGGTCAGGAGGAAGAGGCAGTTTTTGGATGCCTGGAGGAAGCTCCAGACCAGTGACCACTTCTACTACATGTGCACAAAATGGTTCGCTGACGGGGATGTGCACAAGTACTTCAACTACTATGAGACCCCCTATGATGCATTTCTGAACTTCATGAACATACTGACAGATTTAAAGAGCAGGGTGCAGAAGAAACCCAAACCACCCTAGTGTTCCAAGGGAACAGTCTGCACATAAGACCGCAATCGTATAAGGGAGGAATCATTTCCCTTGGTCATGGTTATTTCGAAAGGGCCATGTCATAGGCCTTGAGGTATTTCTTTATGAGGTTCCCCCAGTCCGCAAGCATCGAGAGCTGCTTGGCCCTTATCTTGAACTGCCCCCTCTGCCTCTTGGTCATATTGTATATCTTGAAAAGCAGCTCCTCCAGGCAGGCCACGCTCTGTTCATAGGTCTTGCCCTCCCTGGGGACAACCACTATGCTGCAGTCACCCCCTTCCAGTTTTGGCTTGATGAACCTTCCGTAGCCAGCCAGGTCAGTGGTGATGCTCTGGCATCCGAGGGCAGCTGCCTCGAGGGGGGTGTACCCCCAGGGCTCATAGTAGGAAGGAAAAACCCCTACATGGCAGCCTATAATGGCATTGTAGTAGTTCAGGCCGAGTATGCCGTCTGTTGAGGAGAGATATGTTGGATAGTATATGACCTTCACCCTGTCCTTGGGATGGTTAAGGAGGCTGTTTCTTTCCAGGCTGTGTATTATTTCATTGGACTCAACCTCGAAAGGTGAAACTGGAGGCTGTCCTTTTTTCAGGAGATGGAGTCCTGTTTTCTTGAGCTCATGAAGAAAGGATTCATCAATTATATTGGAGTACTTCACCGATTTTCTCTGGGCAAAGGCGCTCATTATATTTTCCCCTATCTTCTTGGATTCCTTCTTGATGGCTTCCTCAAGGTCCTCAAAGAGAGCGAGGTTCTCCATAATGTCCGGGCGCCTGCCCCTGACATGGCAGGGAACCCAGATAAAGGCAACCACTGTCTTCTTGGATTTGGTCTGCCCTAGCCTTTTGTTAAGCCTGCCCAAGGCATCCAGGAATAAATCGATACCCTTGTTGCGGAACTCGAACCTTCCTGAGATAAAGTAGAAGATTGTGTTCTTGGCATCTATCGGGAAGTAGGGAGAGAAGAAGGCTGTCACGAATTTCCTTATGTGGTCGCGGTGGGTGACATGCAGGTTCGAGAGATCCTCCATGGCATGGAACTTGGCCATGTCAAGGCCATTGTACAGGATTATATCGGGCTTCCTTCCCAAGATGAACTCGCACTCCCTAGCCACTATGCCCGAGACCGTGGTGAATACATCGGCATGCCGGGCAGAGGCGCGCTCCATGCTGTGCTTGTCCGTGAGCTGGTACTCCCTGGCCTTGTCATCAGGGGCTGTCCCTCTCTCGGAAAGGCCTGAGCTTATCAGGGTGTAGATGTCCTCCCTGCCGGTTCCTGCAATGGCCCGCCCGAGCATGGTGGCATGCGTGGTGAAAACTGTTTTGACCGGAACCTTGTTGGCCTTGAGGTAGAGCAGGCCTGCTCCAGAAAGCCACTCATGGAAATGGGCAATGACTTTGCCGCCTATGGCACCGCTCCTGAGGAGCTCCTCTATAAGGAAGCCTGTGGTCCGTGACCAAGGGAGGGGTTCGTCATAGAACCAGGAGGTATTGAGGGAGTCCACCCCGGCGAAATCCCAGAGCTCTTCCTTGATTTTGTTTATGCTCGCCCTGTAGCCTGCAGGGTCTATAAGTATGGTCAGGGGCCTGGCCCTGAGAAGCTTCTGGCCCTTGATAATCCACCGGCCGTAATAGCAGTTTATCCCGTACCTCTTATGAAGTGTATTGAAGGCCTTCTGGAACTTCAGGGGAGGCTTCTCCTGCTCGAATTCCAGGGAGGCCGGCTTCTCATAATAAGGGCCCACTGCAATGTAGTTCCGGATGTTTTCAATCATCTTGGACATCTTGGATGTTATTACGGTGTAGATGCCCCCTGCCTTGTTGCAGACCTCGTAGCTTATCTCGAGAACCGTGATGTCATTCTTTGCATTGTCGGGCATGCTTAATATTTGGCCAAGCATGATATAAATAGGCTGGGTTGTCACTTGGTTTCACCAGTTAGGTAACCCTTTATCGGAAACTTTATTATGCAGATAAGCTGTATCTTAACATGAAGATTGGTGTCCTTAGTGGGATGAGTGAAGCCAAAAGGAATGTAGTTCTGCTGTCTGTTTTCAACTTCCTGCTCTGGGCCTCTTTAGGGGTCCTGGCGCCGATAGAGGTTCTTTTCCTAAGTTCCCTGGTTGAGAACGCAGCCATAAAGGGCCTGATATTGGGTATACCAGGTCTGGTCATCCTGGTCTTTTCCCCTTATGCAATAAGGATTTCTGACAGGCACGGGAGAAAGAAGGTCATACTGGCTCTTATTCTGGTTTCATCACCATTCTTTGTTTTACTGCCTTATTCACCATCCTATTACGTATATGGTCTGCTGAAGGCGGTTTCTTCAATATTGTTTCTGGCCTCACCGATACTCTTTGCCTACATCTCAGATACAGTAAAGAGACTGGGTATTGGCTATGGCTCGGTCATTCTTGCCTCATCAATAGGCGGGAGCTTCGGTTCTCTTGTCAGTGGTTTTGTTGGGGAGATTTTTGGTCTAGGGATACCGTACTTCATGCTTGCCGTCCTGGCCCTGGCTTCCATGTTTTTCATTCTCCCCCTGAAGGAGGTGAAAGCTAGTGTTAAGCATGAAAAACTCAGAAGGGTTGGGGGTTTGAATATCTTATTGCTGGCTGTTTTGGCCAACTCGCTTATCTTCTCCCTCCACCTTTCGGCCAGGGGGGTTGTCTGGCCCCTTCTCCTGGAAGGTATAACTAATGCCCCTGCAATGTTTTCTGGCCTTATATTTTCCTTAATGGGACTGACTGCAGCGATTCTTTCCATACCCTCTGGTGTTGTAAGCGAAAGGTTTCGTGAGGGGAATATATTTTTCCTGGGCTGGTTGATAATGGGAGTGGTGGGGGTTCTGCTGTTTTTTGCAACAGGGAATGTATATCTGTTCTTGATATTTTCTGTCCTGTATGCCGTAGGTGAGATATTGAAAGGCCCGTCCGGCTCGATGATTCTGGCAAGGCATAAAAGATCTGTATACTTTGGCTATTCCTCAAGCCTGGGCTCCCTGGGCGGCATCATTGGCGCGGTTGTCTCTGGTGTGCTGGTATACTTGTTTGGGGTTAACACAGCCGTCCTGGTGCTTGGCCTGTTTGTTCTGTTGCCGCTGATTCCCTTTCTGGCTACCTACCTGCTGAAAAGGTTGCCCTGACTGTATATTGGACAGTCACTTCCTGATTATCCTGAATCTCTTGTCAGAACAGGAGACCCTGACCGACCTGCCTGATTTCCTGAAGCCGAGTCTGAGCAGGCCATGGCCTGTTCTTCGGAGGCGCTCTATCCTGTTTATCCCGGGAGGGAGCCTGGGGGAGACTGTTATGGTCTTGTTCAGGGAATAGATTTCAATGCCAAGCATGAACTCGTCCACCAGCCTTGGGATGAAACCAGAGCCCCAGAGCTGCAGGGGGCATCCCGACAGTGTAAGGTTTGAGGAATTCCAGCACTCCCCTATACAACCCAGGGAGTCCCTCTCTATGTCTTCAAGGAGGGTTTTGAGGTATCGCCAGCCTCTTGCAGGCCTGCCTGAAAGGAACTCTGCCGCACAGGCCCAGGCAGTGGTTATGGACCATGCCGCTCCTGTGTGGTAGCCACCGGGGTCGAATTCCGCCTCGCCGCCTGCCCTGGTCCTGACCCCTTTCTTGGTTGTGAAGGGCTCGGACTCTATTGCCTCTAGAACCTCCCTTGCATGCTTCCGGAAGCCGCAGAGTAGTGGGACCAGGGCATTGGCTGTCCTGATTGCAACAGCCTGCTTCCAGAACAGCCTGTCCGCAAAGAAGCCGTTGTGAAAGAAGTCCCTTTCAAGGTTATTCCTCAGAAAGCCTGCCCTAGATGATATCTCTTCAACAAGGCCATTCCCGACCTTGCCCGGAAGCAGGGAGAGTATGTGCCGGGCAGAGAGCAGAGCCCTGTAATAGAGGGCCTGGATATCCACTGCCCTCGAATCCCTCTTCAGAGTGTCCATCCAAGTCTCTGGAGAGTTCAGGTCATGCTCTATATAGCCGTCACCGTCGGTGTCGCATGAAAGGAGAAAGCGCGTGCTGGCCTCCAAGTAAGGTTTCATCCCTTTCAGAAAGGCGAGGTCTCCTGAGTTCATAACATAATTTTCGAGGGAGATTATCCAGAGGGGTGTGGGGTCAAGGGCGTTCATGTGCCTGCCCTCGGTCCCTGATACCTGGTTTGGGATTCTTCCCTTCTCAGAGGATGCGGCAAAGAATTCCAGGGTTTTCCTGACATCCTCGAAGTATCCCAGGGCTGTCAGGGAGGGGATTACCCAGAAGGTGTCGCGGGCCCAGAAATGCTGGAACCAGGGAAGTCCTGCATACCAGCCAGCCGGGCCAGGGCCCTCCTTTCTGCAGAGCTCAGTGGCAAGAGTGCTCCATGCAAAGCCCTTCTCAAGGAGCCTGTTGTCAGTCCTTATGAGATTCTTCAGAGCGGAAAGACGGTGCCTCCTGTCATTCAGGGATTTTGACAGATTCCCCGGGGGTGGCAACCGCTCTGGATTTAATGAGGGTGTGAAGACAAGGGCAAGTCTCTTGCCAGAAGTGGTTATCCTGCCCGGGATGAAGTAGTTCTGTGGCTCCCCTGAGGGGCAGTGCTCCCTGTAGATTGGGCCTTCCTCGAATCTCAGGCCAGACATCCCTGAAACCCTGATAGAGCCCAGACTGTTATAAACCCTGACAGAATTCCCCCTGCTCTTTACAGAATATTGCCTGTCTGTCTTGTTCTCGGAACGCTTCCTTATGTTGACAGCGAGCTCGAGCTCGAGTTTCATTGGCTTCCTGGCAGATATTTCCATGACCAGGTGGTTTGTCTCAGGCAGGAACAGGGTTTGTGTTATCACATTACCGTGGCTTTTGAAGGTGTGGGTTGCTTTTAAACCATCATAGACGAGGCCCCTGCAGTTTCTTTCAGAGAGCCACTCCCCGCCGGCCTTTAGGGCAAGGAACTCCAGGAACTTGGCTTCCCTGTGCCAGAGGCCCGTCCACTTGTTCTTGAACCCCGAGTCTGCAAAGCGGTGGAAGAAACAGGATTTGTTTGAGAGGAAATAGGAATTCTTCCAGAGGCCCGACCTTCTCACAAACTCCATATATAAGAAATGGTTTCCCACATTATATTAGTGGTGCCTGATGGGAAGGGTATTTGTTCTGGGGGACCTCAACGTGGACATGCTCTGCCATGTTAAAGCCATGCCTGCCAGGGAGGAGGAGGTCCATGCTGATTCCATGAGGTTCTCGATAGGCGGGAACGCAGCCAACTTTGCAATGGCTCTGGGAAAGCTTGGGGTGCGGCCTGAGTTCTATTCGTGCATAGGTGATGACTTCTCCTCGGGTTTCCTGAGAAGGGAGCTCGAGTCCTCGGGTGTGAGGCCAAGGCTCAGGGAAGTCCCTGGAAGTAACGGCTACACTGTTGTGTTTGTGTTCAGGAACGGAAGGAGGTGTTTTGTTTCCAACAAGGGTGCATCAGGCATGCTCAGAGCTGGGGACCTCGACCCCATCCTGGAGAGGATAAGGCCCGGGGACATTGTCTATACAGGCGGGCTCTTTCATCTTCCCGGGCTAGCAAGGGGTTTTGCTGGATTTGCAAGGGCTGTCAAGAAGAGGGGAGCAACCATCATGTTTGACTTCACCTTTGATGAAACAGGATGCTCAGGGGGCTTCAGGGGTTTTGCCAGGCACCTGGGCATGGTGTTCATGAATGAGTCTGAGCTTAAAAGGCTTGGTGGGAGTGACCTTAAAAAGTCCCTCAGGGAAGTCTCAGGCCTTGGAATCAGGGATGTCATAGTCAAGCTGGGTAGTAAAGGCTCATTGTTCTATACAAATGGGATGCTCAAGAGGGAGCCAGCCAGAAAGGTTAGGGTTGTGGATTCAACAGGGGCAGGGGATGTCTTCAATGCCGCCTTTGTCTACGGGTTTATGAGCGGCCTCCTGCCGGAGCAGTGCCTGAGGCTGGGCAACTGGGTGGCTGCCTGGAAGGTTGACCATACTGGAATTACTGTCCCCTCCAGGGAAAGGGTATCAGCGTTTGTAAGGAAGTTAAAATGAAAAGATTGTCTTGTTTCTCTCCCCGGATTCTGCCCTTTCCCTTACCATCTGTGAGAACCTGTCGACTATCCATCCATAGTAGTCAGTGGGCATGGCCTGCTTCTGGACCTCAGGGAGGTCATTGAAGGCGTCTATCAAAAAGGGGTTTCCGTCGATGTCTATTGCCCACTCGATGGCATTGAAGTCGAGGTCCAGGCTGGAGTTCAGTTTTGTGGTCCACCTGGAAATCTTGTCCACAAGGCCCTCTATGGGCTTCAGGTCAGACCATATGTATTCCCCCCTGCACCCGGGTTTCGGGTTGTACTTAACAAAAAGAACCTCCCCTTTGCCAACACAGAATACGCGATAGTAATCCCTGTGCTCGATTTTTTCCTGGACCAAGAGCACGTGCTTGCTCTTCAGGGAGTCGTAGAGGTTCCTGAGCTCGTTCATGCTGTTCACGAAGTAGACATTCTCCCAAGCAAAGCCATTGTGGGGCTTGAGGACGCACGGGAACCCTATCTCCTTTCCCACATGCCCCAGGTCCGGCTCCCTGACGCTGTCGCCGACATCCCACTCCTCGTTAATGAGGGGCAGCACCATGGTCCTGGGGTGCGGTATGCCGAGGGCACTGCATATCCTGGTGTCCACTATCTTGTTGGTGACAGTGAAAGAGAACGGGTTGTTTATCACATAGGCCCCGCCAAGGGAAAGGCTCTTCACGGTCTCCAAGAGAAAGGGGTGGTTGTAGCTCATCCTGTCAACCAAAACATCATAATCCAGATTAGAGGGTATGCCGACCTCCCGGAGGGAGATGAACTCTGGTTTTAGGTCAGAAATCTTCGATACAATGTCCTTTATGAATTCATCATCCTTGAGCTCCAGGATTCCTACACTGACCATTGGCGCACCGGGATTTTTCTATATTTGAATTATGGTCAGGCTCTATTAAAAGCAGGGGGTTGGTAGGCCTAGGGGCCTGTCTTGATGTTGTCTAGCCTGTAGTCAATGTCCTTCTTGAGCGTTACCATCCTGTTCTCATAGGTGTTGACAAGGTTGTTTATGTACTCTGTTATGTACTCCTTGAACTTCTTCATCTCGCCACTGTTGGACTGAAGCTGGGTATCCAGGCTCTCTATGGACTTGTTGAGCGTCTTGAGCTGCTTGGTCCCTGTTGAAGGCACCTCACCCAGCATGTCCCCCTGGATATCCTTCCGGGCCTTGAGCTCATTGGCAAGGCTGTCCGCCCTGTTCTTGAATGCATTCATCTCAGAGTCGAACATCTCCTCATTGACCTTCATCCTTGACTCGAGCTCCTCCTTGAGGTCAGCAAGGCTCCTCCTGAAATCTAGCTTGACATCCTTCTTGTCTTCAAGCCTTACCTTGAGCTCGGATATCATGTTGTTGAGCTTCATGATGATGCTCTCGGCATCTACAATCCTCTTCTTCAGCCGCTCCTGGTTCTTCATGAGCTTTGACCTGACAGAGGCGTCGTGCTTGTCTATCCTTTCCTTGATGTTCATCTCCATCTCGGTGAAGCCCTCCCGCTGGATTGAGACAGCCTCGAGGTTCTGCTGGGTCTTTATGTGGAGCTCCTGGAACTTCCTGAGCAGGTTCTCGAATTCATGCTTCCTCTTGAGCTCCCCAAGCTCGGCATCCTTCATTATCTTTGCAGCCTCGTCGCTTATCTCGATGCCCACATCGGTCTTCTGCCTGTTTATAGCCTCCCTCAGTCTTGCCTGCTGGGCATCCATGGATGACTTGAGCTTCTGCTCGAGGGTGTTGACGCGGCCCTTCTCCTCAATAAGCTTGTCGTTCATGGACCTGAGCTCACTCATGAGGGAATCGAGCCTCTTATCTGTCCTCTCCCTGGATTTTGCAAAGCTTCCGAGGCTCTCACCCACCTTGGACATGGTCTCTGCATCGAGGTGCTCCCCAAGCACCCTGAGCCCGGCAAGCTCCTCCTTTATGGAGGAGATTTCCTTCATGCTGTCTGAAAGCTGCGATGTATGGGATGCGACATCCCCTGAAAGCCTCTTCTCTATTTCATTTATCCTGGATTCCAGCCACCCCCTGACATGCTTCTGGCTGACCTTAAGGAGCCTGTCATCAGAGAGTGCCCTCTGAACTGCCGAGTCGAGCTGGGCCTCGTGAACTGAGGTCTTCTTGTCAATCTCTGAACAGAGGTTCTCTATAGTGTCTATCCTCTTTGAGACCGCCTTTATGGTCTCCACGAACTCGGAATCCGGGACTGCCTTCTGGGAGAGCGTCTTTGTCATGGTGTCGAGCTCGGATACCTTGGTCTTGAGGTGTTCGATTTCAGCAACAGTCTTCTCTATGCTGCCCATCTGCTTGCCAGAGAGGTCCTTGCGGAGTTCCCCGAACCTCTTCTCGTATGCATTGATGATGTCATTGACATGCTCAATCATATATTCCCTGAACTCCTTGATTTCATTCCTGCTTGAATCCATCCTTGTTTCCATGGCTTGGACTGCCTTGGAAAGCTCATCGAGCCTGGTCTCCTTGGACCTGTCTTCAGCGGAGAACCCCTTCTCCAGTGCAGTGAGCCTCTCCCTGAAATCATTGAGGGAGGCCTTGCTGTCTGCTGACTGGTCAGAGAGGAGCTTGACCTCGCTAACCTTCCCCTTGAGCTGGGATATCATCTCAGAGTTCTGGACAAACATACCGGAGAGCCCCTTGATGCTGTCTGACATCTTCTTTTCAACACCCGCTATCCTGGCATCGATTAGCCTGCTCGTGGCATCCTGGGTCTTCTTGAGCAGCCTGTCCTCGCCCAGGGCCTCCTGGATGGCAGCTTCAAGGCCGGCCTCCTGTGAATGGAGTCTCTTGTCCATGCTGGCCAGGCCTGTCCGGAGCTGTTCAAGTGCGGAGTTTATCCCGCTCACCCTCTGGGAGAAATCCCTGCTGTAGACAGCAGAGCCAGATAGCTTCTCCAGGGAGTCGAGCTTCTCCCTGAGCATGCCTATCTCCGGGGGTATGGCCTGGAGCGAGGTGAGTGCCTCAGAGAGCTGGTCTATTCTCTCCTCATGGGTCCTGGCATAGGTCCCCATGTCACTCTCGAGCTGCGAGACGCGCCTCAGCTCATCTTTGAACTCCCTGAGCTGGGAGCCTCTGGTTTCATTGAGCCTCTCTGAGACAGCCTTCTTGAAGGAATCGAGGTCCTTCCTGAGCTCGTCAGTGGAGGACTTGGCCATCACGCCCAGGTCCTGAAGCCTGGTCTCGATGAGTTCCATGGCCTTGGAGAAATCCTTCTGGGAGAGCTTGCCTGATTCAACCCTAGTCTTGAATGTCTCCAGGTCTTGTGTAAGCCCGTCCAGGGATTTCCTGGAGAGGCCCTCCATCCCGGACAGCCTGGTCTCGATGAGTTCCATGGATTTGGAGAAATCCGCCTGGGAGAGCTTGCCTGACTCAACCCTGGTCTTGAAGGCCTCCAGGTCCTTGGTCAGCTTTTCCAGGGATTTACCGGAGAATCCCTCCATCCCGGACAGCCTGGTCTCGATGAGTTCCATGGCCTTGGAGAAATCCTTCTGGGAGAGCTTGCCTGATTCAACCCTAGTCTTGAATG
>DAOVGQ010000048.1 GCA_030672315.1 Candidatus Aenigmatarchaeota archaeon
ACAAAAGGGTTCGTTCGAACCGGGGTCACTGGTTTTCCCTGCTCTCACAGATGGCAAAGCCACCTCAAATCTTTGGGAACCCCAAAGACCAGTATCCCTAGCCAGCCCTTCTTTTTTGCGTGTTTCTTTCCCAGGGGTTTCTTGAAGAAGCCCGCGGGCTCTCGTAAAGAAAGGCTTTTGGCCACTAGACTACGGGGCTATCCCTGTCTGCCCGCCCCTTTGGGACGGCAGGTGCTCCTTGCATTATAGAATAAGCTGGTTTTATATAAATGGCAGGTTCGGCCTATATCTCGCCCTTGGATATCCGGATACCCTTCTGGGTTATCACAAAGACGGTTCCCAGGGATTCCACCTTCTCCAGGAAGCCGAGCTCCTCGAGTCTACCCACGCAAACGCTCGTGCCGTCGTATTCGTCCCTGTTAAGGGCCCTGGCTATCTCCTCCTTGGTTATCAGGAGGTTCCTGGCCGCGAGCTCCAGAATCCTTCTCTCAACTTCGCTCATCATACATACCGCCTATATTTTGTTTGTCACTGCCTGTATTTATGGTTATGGGTCATGTGGTTGAAGTTTTATCATCACGTTGCTGGGGCCTATCTGCAGACAAGGCCCTTTCTCAGGCCCTCGGCCTTGGCCTTTCCTGCAAGGGTCTCTACTATCTTGAGCGCGAACTCCATGGTGGTGCCCGGGCCCTGGGAGGTTATGATGTTGCCGTCGACAACGACCCGCTCCCCCCTGGGTTTCGGGAGCTTTTTCTCGTTTCCCGGATATACCGTGGCCCTCCTGTTGTCAAGGAGGCCCTCCTTGGCGAGCAGCATCGGGGAAAAGCATATGGCTGCTATGAGCTTGTCTTTGTCATTGAAGTCCCTGAGCATTCCCATGAGCTTGCCTGACTTGCCCAGCTTCGGGGAGCCCTGGCCGCCTGGAAGCACAATGGCCTGGAAGTCCTCGGGGTCTATGTCATCGAGCTTCCTGTCAGCTATGACCTTGACACCCTTGTTGCCTGTGACCATGGTTCCGGGTATGCCGGCCAGAACGACATTGAAATCCGCCCGCCTCAGAACATCCACTGTGGCTATGGCCTCAATTTCCTCAAAGCCGTTGACAAGGGGGACGAGTATGTTCATGAAGCCTCGATAATGTGTTTAATAACGCCTCTGCGCCTGCTTTATAGTTATATATATGCATACACTTATATAGATTAGCAAGATAATTTTGTAAACAGGTGATTGCATGGCAGTGCTTGGAATGCGATATCGTTCGCTTGAAGCGAGGAGGGAACAGGGGGGTACAGCCCAGATAAAGGTGAACTCGGTCCCCAAGATAACCGGTGTAAAGGAGACCAATGTTCCCATGCTCAATCAGAAGGCCCTTTCAGTGGACTTTGATTTTGTGACAGAATATGAACCCAAGATAGGAACTATAAGGCTAACAGGGGAGATATTCTATCTCACAGACAGGAACGCCCAGGTAATGAAGGTGTGGAAGTCCAATAAGGAGCTGCCCGAGGACATGAGGATTGAGATACTCAATCATTTGTTCAGGAGCTGCCTCGTCAGGATATCGAATCTGGCGGACGACCTGCAGCTTCCCCCGCCCATCGGCATACCCAGGGTGAGGCCGAAGGCTGAAGGGAAGTAGTTTTGTGCTAATTCAGGGCCAGGAAGGCGAAGCAGTACATGCTGACTTACATTGATTGAGCAAAGTCAGATGGTGCAGGAGTACATGACGTCTTACTTAGGATGAAACAAGACGTCTCCGTAATCGATTGGGAGGCGAAGGCTATGAAGGTGAGGGCTCACATTTTCATAACAGGGTATGTTCAGGGTGTTTTCTTCAGGTCAAACATGAGGAGCCAGGCCGTTATGAGGGAAGTGAGCGGATGGGTGAGGAACCTTTCGGACGGCAGGGTGGAGGCCGTCATGGAGGGTGAGAAGGATGATATCGAGGGTCTGATTGAGTCATGCAGGCAGGGCCCTCCGGGGTCAAGGGTGGATGACATGGAGGTAAGCTGGGAGAAGCCTGCCCACAAGTACAAGGGGTTTGATATAAGGGTTGGATAGGCCTTTTCTTAGGCTGTTTCTCGGGAATTAGCCGGCCCCAACTGTCAGCATCCAGATAAGAACAAGGCCAATTATGAATAGTATTGCAAGGAGCTTCCAGGACCTGAGGAGGAACTTGCCCAGGAAGAGCAGGACAAGGCCGAGGACGAGGGCAGCCAGTGCAAAGCCGAGGGGGCCCATGCTCCCGATGAAGGCAAGGGTCTGGGAGAGGTTCCCGAAAAGCTGGAAAAGGGATACCAGGGTGCTTATGGTGTTGGAGAGAATAACCTTTACCATCTCCAGGATTATGGCCAGGGGGGCGTCCATGGTATATTCTTAGGGGGGTGAAATAAAACCTTGAATTGAGATGGGTTTGCTTGTGCTATCCCGTTAAGTTGACAACACAAAGGGCCAGGAAGCACTTATAGATCCCTGGCTAGGAAAACATGAATACTGGCAACCTGCCAGTCGGGCTACCCCATGGATGCCACTGTTTCGCATTGAAGTGGTTCAGTGTCTACCTTACGAGGGTAAAACATCCTTTTTGTCCCACATTTCGGACAGTATTCCCTTTTTCCCTTTTTAGGCCTTTTCTCATTTGTAAACCTTTTCCCTTTTTTATTCTTTCCTCTGGGATTGAATTTCATTACATGGCCACACGTTTTGCATTCGAACTCTATTCCCATAACATCTCCCTTTCTCTCCGCAATGGAGTATGTTAAAGGTTAATCCTTCAGTAACCTGCCTTTTTTTGTTAAAAATCACGAAAGATGGGAAGCCCGCTGCCCGGAGGCAGCGAGTAAGTCAGTTCAGGCCGGAACCTTCACAGAAAAGGGGAATAACCTGTTAAAGTATTCCCGAATATGCTCTGGTTCGCCCCTTATATTGAAGAAGGGCATGGCTTTACCGCCAAGCTCTTTTGGGGGCACGAGATCACATGAAAGGGAGGTTTTATCGGTTTGGTACACGGTCATCTGCCTCCTTATGTAGAAGCCGACCAGATTAATGATTTTAGCAGCAGCTGCCGGCATAAGGCTGGGAGATTTGTATGCATCGTTCCAGAGTCCGAGAAGGCCTGTTAAAAGAGTCAAAGACTCGCCGTGGCTGGCCTTTGACAGCACATCATTAAACTCGTTTGCTGATGTGGTGTCGCCGAGGAATTTAATCTGAATCGGTTTATCATTTACCTGTTTCTGTTTCTTGATTTCTTTAATTAGATTTTCCATAACTAATCCTCCTGTTTTGGGGGTAATTAAAATTAGTGAAAAACTTTTTAGGAAAACGTCTGCATGGCTGGTTCTATATCTTTGCTATCGCTATACAGGCTTGCCTACCCACCAAGGAAGCCTACCTGCCCAGGAAGCTGCCTAGGCTGGACTGCTTGTCCTTCTCGCTGGCCTCCTCCAGCTTCTTGAGGGTGTTGTCCGTGCGCTCGGGGGAGAAATCGTGCTCCTCTACAAGGAGCTTCCTGAGGCCAGCCATGTCAAGAGTCTGGGGTTCTATCTCAAGGTCCTCTACAGGGGGGTTCCTGAAGAAGTCGAATATCTTTTCGGCAGGGGTGGGGAAGTCCCAGGGGACCTGCTTGAGGACGGCCTCCAGGGTCCTGTACTCCTTAACCAGTTGTAGTGCTTTTTTCGGGCCTATTCCCTTGATGCCGCCCTGGTTGTAGTCTGTTCCGACAAGGATGCCCAGGACTATGAGCTGCTCCTGGTTTATGCCAAGCTGGGAGAGTAGGGCCTTGAGCTCCACGAGCTCGGGCTTCACGGTTATGTAGCTCTCCCTTCTGGGGAGCTTCCTCCTGCCTGATACAGTGAGGTTCCTTACCAACCTCTCGGCCCCGAAGAGCAGGGAGTCCCAGTCCTGGCTTCCCACTGCCCACACCCTGCCTGATTTGAGGAGGTGGGTAGCCTGGGCCTCTCCCTCAGAGGGGGCCTGGATACATGAGACACCCATGAGGCCAAGGAGCCTCTTGGAGTCATCTATCATATCATCAGTCAGCTTTGAGGCCTGCTGGGAGTATCTCCTGACAGCCTCCACATCACCCTCCTTAACTGCCTGCTTCCACTTCACCTCGGCCTTCTCTCTCACATCCTTTCTGGCCGCTATGGTCTCCTCCTTGAAACTGGGCGGCTCTCCGTCAAAGACATAGACAGGCTCGATTCCGGCCTCAAGCATCCTGGAGGTCCTGTAGAAGAGGCCTGAGAGATGGGAGGTAACCCTGCCCTTGGAGTCCCTTAAAGGCTCCCCTGTCATCCGGTCGCGTATAATGGAGAGGAACTGGTAAAGGGTGTTGTAGGTATCGATGGCAATACCCCTTCCGCGAAGCTGTTCGAACTCTGTCTCCCTGGCATTGACTATCTCTGTAAGGCTCACTCCCATGAATATGAATTGAGAGAGGAATTTATATACCTTAAATACAATTCTGAAGCGGAGGTGTTTTCACATGCCCGAGGAGGAGGCAAAGGAGAAGAAGCTTGTGGGAAAGATAACGCACTTCTTTACCAACATAAGCGTTGCCGTTATCGAGCTCTCTGACGCCCTCAAGGCCGGAGATACAATAGCGATAGAGGGAGCGACTACCAACTTCGAGCAGAAGGTGGATTCCATGCAGATACACAACAACCCTGTCAAGGAGGCCAAGGCAGGGGATGCAATAGGGGTCAAGGTAAAGGACAGGGTCAGAGAGGGCGACCAGGTATACAAGGTTTAGGAATGGTTGCAGGAACTGCAGGTTTATTGCGCTATCCCATTAAGTGAGTATGTACCTTTAAGTTTACAGAATAAAAAGGAGGATGCTATCCAGACTGGACAGCAAATCCTCCTTCTTTGTAGCTTTCCCAATCTGCCATTTGGTTAAAGGTTGTAAAGAAATTCGGCGGCTACTTGTTCTCGCGCCACGGTTTTCCCTACCCTGTCCTGTTACCTCTTGTCAACCCATGGTTTCCCGGAGTTGTAGCGTTTTAGCCTTTTGTTATACTCCTCCAGCTTCTTGTTGTACTCTGTCAGCTTGTCCAGCCTTCCTCCTGGCCTTTTCTTGTACAGCTTTATGGTCTTCTCGAGCAGCTCTATGGCCCTTTCTTGTGTTCCAACAGCCCCGGTATCATTGGCCCTGGCATAGGCTGCACCCAGGGTATCCAGAGTGGCGTATGTCTCCCCCGCAAGCTTCACAGCCTTTTTGGCAAGCTTAACTGCCCGCTTGCTATCCCAGTATTCTTCCTTGGGGCACGTGGCCAGTATCCAGGCCAGGTCGTTGTGGGCGGATGCAAAGTTCGGGTTGAGTTTGGTGGCCTTGCCGAAGTCCTTGACGGCCTCACCATACCGGCCCAGGTCATTCAGGGAACTCCCCCGGTAGTAGTAAGCAATGGTCCGGTCTTCATTAGAGAATTTGTTTCCATAGCCAATGGCCTCGGTTGCAAGGGCTATAACCCTGGAGTGTTCACCCTTTTTGAGAGCCTCTGCACAGGCTTCATTATAGGCCTTAGCCAGGGTGTTCAGGAAATATGGTATCTCCTGGATTTCCACTGCCCTTTTGGCATACATAATGGCCCTGTCGAGGTTCCTGTGTTTTTCGTCAGGGCACAATAACAGCAGCCTGGCCAGGTCGTGGTGGGCGGATGCATAGTTTTGGTTGAGTTTTATGGCCTTGCCGAAGTCCTTGATGGCCTCATCATACCGGCCCAGGACATTCAGGGAGTTCCCTCGGAAGCGGTGGGCAACAGCCAGGTCCCTGGTTGAGAATTTCCCGGGACCAATGGATTTTGCGATGAGCTCGATTGCCCTAGTGAAATCCTCAACAGCATTCTCGTGTTGATCCATGTCTCTCCGGAAAAGACCGCAGTGCTGGTAAGCAACAGCCAGGTCTCTGGTTGAGAGCCTTCCGGAATCAATGGCCTCGGTTGCAAGGGCTTCGGCCTTGGTGTGTTCACCTTGTCTGTATGCTGCCATACGGGCTTTTGCATGAGCGAGAACCCAGGTTTCCAGGATTGGGGGTGCCTCTCCTTCAAGTTGCAGTGCCTTTTTTGCATGCTCAAGGGCCCTGTCGAGGTCCCTGTGTTTTTCGTCAGGGCACAATAACAGCAGCCTGGCCAGGTCGTGGTGGGCAGATACATAGCCTGGCTTGAGCTCGATGGCCTTGCCGAAGTCCTTGACGGCCCTGCCATACTCTTCCAGGGTATTGAAAGAATTCCCGCGGTCGTGATAGGCAAACGCATAGCCTGGCTTGAGCTCGATGGCCTTGCCGAAGTCCCTGATGGCATTGGTGTGCTGGCCCAGGGCGCTCCAGGAGTTCCCTCGGTGGTGGTAGGCAATGGCCCTGTTCTCATCAGAGAGCTTCTTCCATTCAATTGCCTCTGTGGCGAAATTTATGGCCTTGGTGTAGTCGCCCCTTACGAAGGCCTCCTCCCTTGCCTCTGCAAGGGCAAAAATCAGGGTGTCGATGATGTAGGGCTTTTCCCCTACAAGTCTCTGGGCCCTTTTGGCAAATTTAAGGGCCCGCTCCCCATTCCTGAACTTGACGTTGGGACATCTGGACAATATCCGGGACAGATTGTTGTAAGCCATTACGTTTTCTGGGTTTAGGCCGATGGCATTTTCTAAATCATTAATGGCCTTGCCATACTGGTCCACAGCATTGTAGGAATTCCCGCGGTTGTAGTGGGCAACACCCAGGTCTTCGGATGAAAGTATACCGTAAGTAATGGCATGTGTGAAGTGTTCTATGGCCTTGGCGTGTTCACCCCTTTCAGCTGCCGCCACCCCAGCCTTTAGATTGCGTAATCCATCTCGCCTGGCTTCTCGCCTGAGTCTTTCAATCTGTTGGTAGGGAGTTGGGGCTGCACAGGCCATTATGAATAAGAGAAACGACAACAGAATCACTAAAATAATGTTTCTTTTCATGTTTTGCTCCTTTCCAGCGGACGGGAAGGAAATCCCGGCCTGCTGTTGTTTCAGTTAAAAAGCAGTTAATGCAGGTAGAGCCTGCTGGCCTCCCTGCTGTTTACCGACAGAATAAGGGTTTTAAGGGGTTCTGGTGGAGGGGTGTCAGTGATGTTCATCCCCTCTGTGCTAACAAAGAATGTGGCCCTGCCTTTATAGACAGCCCACCTGCCCTCCTCACCGGTCTTTCTGAGGAGCTCCCATCTTATATAGTCTCCGAGCAATATATCCACAGAAACAATCTCATCCTTGCAGGGATGCCACCAGGTCTTGTCACCTGTCCTGTATTCTATTTTGACAGGCCTTGACTCTTCAGGCCCCCCTGTCCAGCACTCCCTTTTGAGCCTGCTGGCAACATGAAGGCTTATCCTGTGTGTCACCTCCACATCGACCCTTGATATGTAACCCCTTTCAATTAGGCAGGTTACTGAACTGGTTTCCTCTGTGTCCAGAACCTTCTCACCATAGACATGCCAGTCATTCCATCTGCAGTCCGGTCTGCCCTTATCCCTGTCCAACACATCAGGAGGATGCAGACCGGAAATGATGGCACAGGCACCTGTGAACAATGCGATAGACAGGATTGATAAAATCCTCATATCTAGTCCTCCTATGTTGGATAAGGAAAACCCTTATCTTGGTTATTGGTTATCGCGCCATGGCTTCCCTGCCTTATAGAACGAGAGGTGCTTCTCAAATTCGGCCAGCCATCTCTTCATTCAGCCAGGCAGAGACCCTGCCTCCTTTAGTTAAAAACGCTATGAAACCAATCGACTAATTTATTAGCATCAATTCTTGCATACAGCACACCTTTGAGGTGGTTTCTTCCAAAGTCTCCGTCTTCTTCTCCATTGTTTAGGGGGTCAGATGTGTGGGTTAGTTTAATCCCGAATCCCAATGAAAAGCCCTCTTTAACTGGAAACTCAGCATCAAGAGACACACCAAAGGTTCCAAGCATTCCTGAGTCCCCAAAATCCGGCTGGTCATTGCTATCGAGAAACCATGAAAAGCCGCCACCTGCACCTATAAAGAAAATTAAAGGGTCAAAAGGCTCGAAACTCAGTCTCCTCTTAAGATACAGGTCAATTCCCAGGGACCTTCCATGCCTTTCGGTGCCAGCCCCCTTGGCCTCATAGAACCTCAACTTCAGCCCAGAGTCTATCTTCCACCTCTTCTCCTCATCCAGGTAGCTGCCAGCACTCAAAATCATACCGGTTACATTGAAGCTGTATTCTTCGGAACCCCAATGCTTGTTGTTCAATGGAGTCTCGCGCCCATAGAATAGACAAATACCAACATCATCAATAAACCCATATGCCTCTGCTGGTGCCAGAAGAACCGATATAAACAATGTCATCAAGCTTATCAATGACGGGGTTTTTATTGAAGCCTTCATAAGTCTGCCTCCTTTCTGGCACGCAGAAGAGAATCCCGGCCTGTTTTGGTTGAATAAAAGACTACAAAAGATATCTGAATCTTAAAAAAGACCTGTCAGGGCTAGTAAATCGTCTGGAGGGATGTCCCCCGATGCCATTCCCTTCTTTCTGTTTTTGGACGGCTTTAGGGGTTAATGTGTACCCTGATTTCACTGGGATTTCCCAAGTTGAGTGGTTCTCACTTGGGGTGTTCTAAATGCTGTTAATGTTTATTGAAAGTATCATTATTGAGTAGTAAAACTGTTATTATTATATTATTTAAAGCTTTTGTTGGGGTTTCCCTGCCTCCAGGGAGGGTAACAGGATTTCCCTGTTTTTGGTTTTTTACTCTGTGCATTTTGCACACTTTTTAACCTTTACTCCAATTCTAAACCATGCTCTCGGAAAGGGTGGGAAGGATATCGGATTCCCCGACTCTGGCAATCTCTGCCAGGGCCAAGGCCATGAAGGCCCGGGGCATTGATGTGGTGGACTTCGGGGCAGGTCAGCCCGATTTCGCGCCGCCCGAGCATGTCAAGCAGGCTGCTATAGAGGCTGTGCAGGCCAATGATTCCAGGTATACAGATGCGACAGGCCTCATGGAACTGAAGCAGGCTGTGTGCGAAAAGCTCAGAAGGGACAACGGCCTGGACTACGGGACAGAGAACGTCATCATATCAGTCGGTGCCAAGCACGCCCTCTACAACCTATTCCAGGCCGTGCTGAATCCAGGAGATGAGGTGATAATCCCCAGGCCCTACTGGGTGAGCTATCCTGATATGGTCAGGCTTGCAGATGGCGTCCCTGTCTTTGCAGAAACAGGGCCTGGTTTCAGGCTGAATGCCGAGTCTGTTCTGGAGAGGCTGTCAGATAAGACCAGGGCCATAGTCCTGAACAGCCCCAACAACCCGAGCGGTGCTGTCTTTCCTGAAGGCGAGGTGAGGAGGGTTGCTGAAAAGGCAGCAGAAAAAGGCATCTTCCTTGTATCAGACGAGATTTACGAGAAGATAATCTATGGTGTGAGGCACTTCAGCCCGGCCTCGATAAGCGAGGAAGTGAAAGGGATTACCTTCACTGTCAACGGCCTGAGCAAGAGCCACGCAATACCGGGCTGGAGGCTCGGTTATCTGGCAGGGCCAGAGGAGGCAATAAAGGCTATGGGAAGGCTCCAGAGCCAGTCAACTTCAAATCCCGCCTCGATAGTCCAGAGGGCTGCCATAGCGGCCCTGAAGGAGGGTTTTGGTTTGGAAGGGGTTATCGAGGAGTACAGGAAGAGGAGGGACTTCCTGGTGGATGAGCTCAATTCCATGGAGGGATTCTCATGCACAAGGCCGGATGGAGCTTTCTATGTTTTCCCAAAAATCCCCGTGGAAGATGATGAGGGATTCTCCAGGGAGCTTCTGGATAAGGCCAGGGTTGCCCTGGTCCCTGGCTCTGCCTTTGGCGTGCCAGGCCATGTGAGGATAAGCTATGCGACCTCCATGGAGCAGATAGAGTCAGGCCTTGAGAGGATAAGGGCCTTTCTGGCAAGGTAGCTTTTTAAGCCTTGAGCCTGCTTTATTCTCATGCCGAAAATATCCATCATAGGAGCAGGGAACGTGGGGGCCACCGCAGCCCTCAAGATAGCCCAGAAAGGCCTCGGGGATATAGTCCTGGTGGACATAGCAGAGGGAGTCCCCCAAGGCAAGGCCCTTGACATACAGCAGAGCATGCCCCTGTGGGGGAGCAGGTCCAGGATAACAGGGACCAATGATTTCTCTGAGATAGGAGATTCTGACATAGTGGTTGTGACTGCGGGGGTTCCCAGGAAGCCGGGTATGAGCAGGGAGGACCTGATGGAGGTCAACTCAAAGATAATAAAATCAGTATGCAGGGAGGTAAGGCAGCACGCCCCCGGTTCGATAGTCATTGTGGTTACAAATCCCCTGGATTCCATGACGTGCCTGGCCTACAGGGAGCTTGGGTTCCCCAGAGAAAGGCTCATGGGAATGGCAGGTGTCCTTGACACGGCCAGGTTCAAATGCTTCCTTGCTCAGGAGCTGGGAATCGAGCCCTCTGAGATAGAGGCCCTGGTTCTAGGAAGCCACGGAGACAGCATGGTCCCTGTTATAGAGCACACCAGGATAGGGGGAAAAGATGTCAGGGATTTGCTTTCCCCTGAAAGGCTGAAGGAGATAGTGGAGAGGACAAGGAATGCTGGGGCTGAGATAGTCTCGCACCTCAAGACCGGCTCTGCATTCTATGCGCCAGGGGCCTCCATAGCAGAGATGGTCGAGGCTGTTCTGAAAGACACCAGGAGAATCCTGCCTGTATCGGCCTATCTTGATGGTGAGTACGGCCACTCCGGTCTCTTCCTCGGGGTTCCAGCAAGGCTCGGGAGGAACGGCATAGAGGAAATTGTGGAGCTGGAGATGGAGCAGGAGACAAGGGAGGCCCTCGGGAGGTCTGCCAGTGCGATAAAGGAGAGCCTGGAAAGGCTGAATCTTTCCTAGCAACAGGATAGTTTTATATATTACTACTTTTAATGTCATGCCAAGTGGTAGCATGAAGAGGACAATCTTAAAGACCTTCACGGTGCTGTGGCTGTTCGGCATGTATGTAGTGCTCTTGCTTACGTTCATGGCTGCCTACCAGGCCCCTGACAAGGCCGTGAGGGTTGTGATAGACCAGGCCGACGAGGCAGAGGTAGAATTCTTCATGCTTCTGGGAGCGCTTTTCCTGACAACCATGGGCACGCTCTTTATCATAACAGACATAAGGAAGGATTTCTCAGAAAGGGCTGTGAGGAGATTCAGCAGGAAATAGCCTTTCCTTCCCGACTGAAATTATCTGCTGGTTCGGAGGGTCGGGCAATAGTACTTTCCCTCCTGCCTTAGTTATATTGGGGAGGGCAGGCAATCTTTAGAGCCACTTCACATCGACATCATCGGTTCTCTGCCTCGGAAGAATCTCAGGCTTTGTTTTCATTCCGGCCTTGTGCATGAGAATCCCTGTCCAGGCTATCATTCCTGCGTTATCCGCTGCCAGCTCCCTGGGAACAACTGCAAACCTTGCGCTCCTCTCCCTGCACATTATCTCAAGCATCTCCTGGAGCCTGCTGTTGGCGGCCACCCCTCCTGTCAGGAGGACTTCCCCTTTCTTGGTGTGGGCCAGGGCCCTCTCGGTGACCTCGGTGAGCATGGCAAAGAGGGTCTCCTGGAGGGAGAAGCATATATCCTTCTTGGTCTGGCCTTGCCTGACCCGCCGAACAGCCTCGGTCACAATCCCGGAAAAGGAGAGGTCCATGCCCTTTACTGTATAGGGCAGCTCCTGGTAGCGGCCCCCCCTGGCCAGGGCCTCTATCCTGGGGCCGGCAGGGAATCCAAAGCCGATGTCGCGGCCGAACTTGTCCAGGGCATTGCCCGCTCCAATGTCCTGGGTTTCTCCAAAGCAACGGTAGCGGCCCTCCACAAAGGAGAGAATCTGGGTGTTGGCCCCTGACACATAGAGCACGACAGGATCCCTTTGTTTGCATTTGAGCCGCCCGATTTCTATGTGACTTATGCAGTGATTGACACCGATAAGGGGCCGCTCTTTTCCAGAAATGTGCTGCGCAAACTCTAAACCCCGATGAAGGCAGGGCGGAAGGCCGGGGCCCTGGGAGAAGGCGACAAGGCCGATATCATCTATGGATTTGCCTGCCTTGGGGAGGGCATCCTTGAGAAGCTCATCCCTGACCTTGCGGTGGTGCTGGGCAGCATCCATGGGCTTTATACCCCAGCCTAGGGGAGGCCTGTAGGTGTCCCAGAGGTTGGCCAGAACCCTTCCCCTGTCAGAGACTATGCCGACACCGAAAGTATTTCCACTTGGTTTAAAGTGCGGTACTTTCGATTCCCAGGCAGAGCATATATATAATTTATAGCGATAGAAATGTTATAAATACCTCCAATATATTTTTGGGGAGATTAAAATGGCAGGGAGAAAAAGAAATATAGCCCTCTTTGTGGACGGGCCAAATATGATAAGAAGCGAGTTTGCCTTTGGTCTAAATGAAATATATGAAGCCGCAAGAAAATATGGTGACGTTAAGATAGCAGAGGTGTTTGTGGACAAATATGCCCCCACAAAACTTATAGAAACCGTACTGAATAAAGGCTTTCGTTTAGGGGATGTTGGAATAGAAGATGTTGATGCACCCCTTGCCTCAAGAGCAACGGAAGTGATTTGTAATCCAAAATATGATTTCATAGGCAGAATAGCCTTGTCAACACGGGACGGTGACTTTGCCTCATTATTGCATAGGGCAAAAAACTACAACAAGGAAACTATTGTGATAGGCACTGAACTGAATTTTTCACCTGCTCTTAAAGGAGCTGCAGACTATGTTGAGATTCTAAAAGCTAAAGGGAACGATTTGATTGATGATTAAATAAGAATTTGCATGAAAGGGATTTAAAACTTCTATCCAAGAAACAATTGATTTCTTATGTCCTTCGGGATTGTCGGGGTTTATGGGAAGGGCAAATTAAAAGACACTGCAAGAACTACTTATGATGCTATTTTGATGTTCCATCACAGAAGCGGGAGGGAATACCCTGTAATAGCCACGAATATGAAAGGAGATGGCCCATTCAGTATATACGGGCGTGATGACTCAGGCTTCAGGGACATATCCCTTAAGGAACTGGACTTGGATGAGTCAGATATAGGGATTGGAAGAATATCTGACAAAAACCATCCAGGACCCTTGGTAGCAAATCACGCCGGAATAATTGCTCCGGATGGCGTTGCGGTTGTAGGTAACGGGAAGCTAACAAACTATGATGAGGTTCAGAAGGGGATTTATGATGACGGGGGTGCCCTTAAACCCAACCCGTCGGCTGCTGACATGCTTATACATCTTATATCCCGTTCTGGAAAAGATAACATAAAGGATGCATTCACACACTCGCTGGAGGGCATGAAGGGCTCTTACTGTTTTATTGCAATGTTTAATGACAGTCTTGCTGCTGTCAGGGACAGGCACGGGCATATGCCCCTCTCTCTGGGAAGCCTTAAGGGTGCTCCGGTAATCGCTTCAGAGACCAGTGCATTCAACAGAATAGGTGCCGAATATAAATGCGATATTGGGGAAGGGGAGCTCGTGGTGTTCGACAAGAACACATCAACATCATATAAGCTTTTTGAAAGCGACCCCAGACACTGCATAAGAGAGCTTGTATATTTTGCAAACCCAGGGAGCAGGATTTTCGGAGGCCACAGGGTTTCAAAGTACAGATTCAATTCCGGAAGGGCTCTTGCACATGAGCATGAAAAAATACTGAAGAATATCGACATTGTTGTGCCTGTACCGGATTCCGGAAGATATGCTGCAATAGGCGTTTCAGGGGAAACCGGCAGGCCCTACAGGCTGGGACTGGTCGAGTCTCCAGGAGGGATGAAGATTCTCCTAAAGGAGCAGAAGGACGACAAGAAAAAAGATATAAGGGACAAGCTCTATGTTGACTCGGATATAGTAAACATGCAGAGTGTTGCTCTTGTAGAGGATTCAGGCCTCACGTTTGAGACTGCGTGTGAGATATCAAAGATGATGGATGAAGCCGATGCAAGAGAGCTCCACTGGTATTTTGCAAGCCCGCCCCCAAGGCACAGATGCCCCTACAGGGAATCCATCAAACACATGGAAGGCATCAAGGGTGATGATAGCGAGATCAACGATAGGGTTCTGGATATAATCAGCGATGGAGGGAAGAACAAGAAAGTAAAGAGCGTGAACTTCCTTGGTCTGGAGACAACACTGGATTTGACAGGAAAGCCCAATGAATACTGCTATCAGTGCCTTACAGAAAAGGATTTATACGATGATGTATAAGTATTGTTCAGTGGTTCACATGAAGGGTGAATGCCGGATCCCTGGTCAGTAAAGGCCCTGATTTTCTTAGCTTTGTCTGCAAATATAGTTGTATTTTAGACGAATCCACTTTAATTAATAAACATGAGGAGCATAATCTTAACTTAACGTGATTGGAATGTTCGAGCCCTTTGCCCCGCAAAAGATAGAGGAGAAGGTCCTGAAATTCTGGAAGGAGAGAAAGGTCTATTCCAGGGTCAAGAAGGCCTCGGCAGGGGGGAAGCCCTTCTTCTTTGCAGACGGGCCTCCCTATGCCACCGGGAACATCCACATGGGGACTGGCTGGAACAAGATAATCAAGGATGCCTACATAAGGTTCTGGAGGATGCAGGGATTCGATGTCTGGGACCAGCCCGGGTACGACAGCCACGGGACCCCTATTGAGTACCAGGTCGAGAAGAAGCTGGGTTTCTCCAGTAAGAAGGACATCGAGGCCTACGGGGCTGCCAGGTTCATAAGGGAGTGCCGGAGGTTTGCGACCAAATATATAGACGTTATGAGCAGGGAGTTCGCAAACCTCGGGGTGTGGATGGACTGGGACAGGCCCTACATAACCCTCAAGAACAGCTACATAGAGGGCGCCTGGTTCACCTTCAAGAGGGCCCATGAGAAGGGCCTGCTCTACAAGGGGCTTTATCCCATTCATGTTTGCCCGAGGTGCGAGACCGCGGTCTCCTACAACGAGATAGAGCACGAGACAGTCACGGAGGAATCAATATACGTCAAGTTTCCGATACACGGCCGGAAGGGCGAGTTCTTTCTGATATGGACCACCACGCCCTGGACGCTTCCGGCCAACACAGGGATAATGGTTCACCCCAGCTTCTCCTATTCCCTGGTTGAGGTTGAGAACAGGGAGAAGTATGTCATAGCAACAGAACTTGTTGACAGCATCATGGAGAAGCTGGGTATAGAGTCGTATACCACGGTTCAGACCTTCTCAGGGGATGATTTGTCAGGGATGCTCTATGAGCATCCCCTCAAGGACCTTGTCCCTGCAATCCGGAATCTCAAGGGAGCGCACAGGGTCGTGACCTCTGCAAGGTACGTCACCCTGGAACAGGGAACCGGCCTTGTCCACACCGCGCCTGGCCACGGCGCAGAGGACTACATCGTGGGTGTCCAGGAGGGCCTGCCCCAGGTATCCCCTGTCAGGACAGACGGGACCTTCACAAGGGAGGCCGGGAGCTGGCTTGAGGGAAGGTTCACCAAGGATGCTGATTCCATTATACTTCAGAAGCTCTCTGAAAGGAATGTCCTGCTCAAGAAGGAGGAGATAAGCCACGAATACCCGATGTGCTGGCGCTGCAGCTCGTCCCTGCTCCAGATAAGCGTGCCCCAGTGGTTCTTCAAGATAACAGAGATAAGGAGCAGGCTCCTGGAAGAGAACAGGAAGGTCAGGTGGGTCCCCAGGTGGGCAGGAAACCGCTTCAGGAACTGGCTCCAGAACCTCGGTGACTGGCCGGTCTCCAGGCAGAGATACTGGGGGATTCCCCTCCCCATATGGGAGTGTGTGTGCGGGGAGATTGAGGTGGTAGGCTCCTTTGAGGAGCTGAAGAGGAAGGCCGGGCTCAAGAAGGAGATAGACTTCCACAGGCCCGGGATTGACAGGGTAAGGATTCCCTGCCCGAAATGCGGCAAGAAGATGAAGAGGACACCGGATGTCCTTGATGTGTGGTTCGATTCAGGTGTCTCGACGTGGGCTGCCCTGGAATACCCGAGAAAGAAGGCCCTGTATAAGAAGCTCTGGCCATCAACCTTCCAGACTGAGGGGCCTGACCAGTTCAGGGGATGGTGGAACTCCCAGATGATAACCAGTGTGCTCACCTTTGACAGGTCACCATTTGGAACGATAATGCTGCACGGATTTGTCCTGGACGCCAGGGGTGCCAAGATGTCCAAGTCCAAAGGGAATGTGGTCACCCCGGAACAGGTGGTAGAGAGGTATGGCAGGGACGTTCTCAGGTTCTATCTAATAAGCAGCGCTCCCTGGGATGACTTCTATTTCAACTGGGAGGGGGCAAAGGAGACCAGCAAGCTCTTCAATGTGCTCTGGAATGTCTACCAGTTCACAAAGGCCTATGCCCCCAAACCTCCCCTTCCTGCCTCAACGCACACAAGGAAGGGCAGGCAAGAGAAGCCTGCCAGAAAGCCCGGGCTCAGGCCCGAGGACAGGTGGATAATAAGCAGGGTGAACAGCCTCCTGGATTTAACCGGTCAGGCGAGGCAGTACATGCTCCACAAGCTTGTGACAGAGATGAGTGATTTCATACTGAACGACCTCTCGAGGTGGTATGTAAAGCTGGTGCGGGACAGGCTCTCCCCCTGGTACAGGGGCAGGGACAAGGCAGCTGCCCAGTACACACTCCACTACGTCCTGGAGAGGCTTGTAAAGGTCATGGCTCCTGTCTCCCCTTTCATGAGCGAGCATATATACCAGGAGCTTTTCAGGAAGGAGATTTCTGTTCATTCAGAGGCCTGGCCTGAACAGGAAAAGGCCCTTGTGGATAAGAAGCTCGAGAGTTCTATGGGTGTCGTGAAGGGCCTTATCGAGTCCATGAATGCAGCAAGGGGGGAGAAGGGCCTGAAGCTCAAATGGCCGCTCGATGCTGTCTATGTCTGTCCGGAGAAGGAGGTCCTGAAGGCTGTGAAGTCCCTGAGGGATGTGATTTGCTTCATGGGCAATGTGAGAGAGGTCAGGTTCCTTGACAAGGCCTCAAGGGGCATGAAGGCCTTCCCTGGGGGGAGGCTAGGCCTGGGAGAGGTCCTTGAGGAGGAGAAGTTTGTAAGGGAGCTTGTAAGGAACATCCAGGTCCTCAGGAAGAAGGAGGGGCTCAGGGTGACGGATAATATTGTTCTGAGTCTCAAGACCGACAAGGAGACCCAGGCCCTGCTGGAAAGGCATGAAAGGGAGATTAGTTTGGCTGTAGGATCTCCTTGGGTTAAATACGAACAACCCAAAGACGAAAAGGGCATATTTACCTTCCAAGGCAAGACCGTCCGCATAGGTTTCAAAAAGAAGAAGTAGTTTTTTAAGTGGTAATCCAATTTATTGGCATGACCCTCTACAGGCAGAGGGAGAAGTTCCAGGACCTCTCAATAAGGATTGGCATGGCCTTCAGCAGGCTCGGGCTCTCCCCCAACCAGTGGACCATGCTCTCGATTCTTCCTGTCATAGCGGGCCTCTGGTTCCTCTACTATTCGCAGTTCCTCCAGGCAGCGCTGCTCCTGCTTCTGTCCTCCTTTCTTGACTTTGTGGACGGCTCTGTGGCACGGGTGACAGGAAGGGTATCCAGGCTCGGGGCCTATTTTGACACGATAGTGGACAGGTATGTGGAGTTCATAATCGTGCTGGGAATACTCCTTGCTGGAATCCCGGGCTTTCTTATTCCCTCGGCAGCATGGATTCTGCTCTACCTTTTCGGTGCCATGATGACCACCTATGCCAAGGCAGCTGCCATGGAAAAGGGCCTGACTGAGAGGGAGATACGCGGCGGGATATTTGAGAGGGCAGAGAGGCTTATCCTTCTCTTTGTGGGGCTTCTCCTGGCCTCCCTGGAGCCGCTCTACCTGACCTATACAGTTGCCCTGCTGGCTGTCCTGACAAACATCTCGGCTGTCCAGAGGATATGGATAGTTATATCAAGAGCTAAGGAATAAAACCCTTGCCTCCACGGTTTTGTTACAGAAGAATGGCATGAGCTGTTACCTGCGAGACAGAAACAGACTGTTAGACCCGGCTGACGCTTTATTAGGGAATAAATGTGTCGATAGTTTTTGTGTGGAAGCTTGATGTCGTTTTTGAGTACCTGAACATCTGGCACAGTTTTATATAATGAAATCAAAAAAATAGACATATGGATACTGAAAGGGTTCTTGTTAACATCGTTTGTATTCTTCTTAGCCTCTCCGGAATTGGAGCGATAAGCAGTATCGGGCTTATCCAATTTTCATTCAACCCAATATATATTGCCAACTTCGTTTTTGGGTTGCTGATGCTGGCTTCTGCCTTTGGGTTGTATAAGGCAAAGCTTTGGGGATTCTATCTTGGTGTGGCAGTTCTAATAGTATCTTCCATCACTGGGTTTTTTGATATACTTGCTGGCTTCGATGTATTGTCTGTTACAGCGATGGTAATAAGATTGGCTATCTTGGTCTTCATCTACTACCTGTTCCGCAAGGGGTTCTTTGCTAAATGAAGAAAAATAAACTCATCAGCCAGAACTTGAATACAAACACAAAAAGGTTCAATACTATAGCAACTATCCCGTGAACCTTCTTCTGCGGATACTTCACCAGCATGTAGATTCCGACAAGTATACCCACGATAGCGATGTATACGTTCAGAATCAATGCCAGCAAAAAGGCCAGACCCCCGACAATAACAAAAATGCTTGGAACCTTTTGCTCAGTGGTTGCTTGAGCTTGCTGTTCGTTGGTCATAATAATATTTGATTTAACATAATTAAAAAGAAATAGGATAACTTTATTCTTCCATCACAATTAGCGTTTTCCCGCCCCTTTCTGCTGTGAAAGCGAGTTTTCCGTTAATGTCTGTTGCCCCCCAAGGTTCAGTGTATTCCTTTCCTATCTCTTTACCATCATATACAATAAACTGCTTTGCATCCTTTTCTGCAACATAAGCAAGCTTGCCATTAACTTCTGCTGGCATGTAAGCTTTATCGTATTGCTTGCCAATCTCTTGTCTATCATAGACAATGAAGGATTTACCCTCTTCCCTTGCAACATAAGCAAGTTTTCCATTAACCTCTGCAGGCGAATATGCACTATCATGCTCCTTTCCAACTTCTTCATCACCGAATATTATGAATTTCTTCATTACCCCTGTATCATATGTTATTTTTCCGTCAACAACAGTAACAGAACCAGCAGGCTCATTGTCCGAAATTATTTCATTTCCGTCATGAACAATAATCTTTGCCCTGGATTTGACAGCAGAAATCCTTTTTGTTGCCACGTAAGCAAGCTTTCTGTTAAATTCAAACGGGTAATTTGCGTCAATATAATCCTTACCATACTCTGCTCCGTCATAAACTATATATTGTTTTAATCCGTCGCTTGTTTTATCCGCTGCAACATATGCAAGCTTTCCATTAACATCAGTTGGAGAGGATGCGGAATAATAATCTTTACCAATCTCATTCCCATCATATACCACGAATACCTTTCCGCTTTCCCATGACCCACTCCTTGCGGTATAAGCCAACTTCCCGTTTATCCATGCAGGAGCAAGTGCAGCATCATACCCACTGCCTACTTCAACAAAACCTTCAGGAGGAAACCCTTCTGACGTTGGAACGCCACCATCTGTTTGAGTGGTGCATCCAGATACAGCTACAATAATTAAGAGCGAAGCAAAAAGAGCCGTCCAGCATCTCATAATATTATGTTAGTTAACTAATAATATAAATGAAAGCCTTTCTTGCTCCTGGTCTCTAATACCCCTCTAATGATTAATGCTTAAAACCCTTGCCTTCAAGACTTTATAGCAGGGTTTTTTAAGGGGGCTTTTCTGTGGAGAGGCTTATTCCAAGAATCAGGGAGATTGCAGAGAACATATGCCAGGCCGAGAGCAAGAGAAAGAGGCTGGCAGACTTTCTCAGGGGAGTGGGAGAGGAGACCGAGATACTCTCGAGGCTGGAGCCGAGCCCCCTGGAAAAAATCAGGGTAGCAGGCGTGGACGGCGGGCTCGCAAAGAAGAGCCTCCACGGGTTCGACTGCATCCTTGTGAGGGCTGCTGCAGCATGCTTCCACTACCAGGCCGGGAGGAGGAGTAAGGTCGAGTACTTCCCCTCCAGGATTCCCTCCCCAGAGGCCGAGGTGCTTGAGGCCCTGTCTGACCTTGACTGGGCGCACTTCACCTCCATAATGAGGCAGGGGGTGGAGGTGAGGACAGCCCTGGAATCCCTGGACAGGCTCAGGCCTGACATCCTGCTCATGGACGGCTCGATTGTTCCCTACTATGCGGACAGGCCTGCCAGGACATCCAGGGTCTACAGGCACTACAGCTCCATGATAGAGGACTTCATGAAGCTCTACAGGATTTGCCTGGAGAGGGGGGTTGTCCTGGCCGGGGTGATAGAGGACTCCAGGGGGACTTCATACTGCAGTATGATAAACAGGGAGCTCCTCTCCAAGGTTAGCCATCCCCTTACAGGGAAGATGGGAGAGCTCCTGGAGAGGACAAGGGACACCAACCTGCTCTACTGGGTCCTTGAGAAGGGGGAGAGGAGCAGGGTATTCCCCTACTCGGAGAGGCCCGGGGAGCACCCTGTATTGAGGGACTTCGGGTCTCTGGCAGAGAGAGTGAACAGCTTCTATCTCAAGACCGCAAAACACGACAGGCCCATAAGGGTGGACATGCTGGCCAGGGGGGACGATGTAATAGGCGAGGCCGATGAGCTGGGCTCTGTTCTCCTTGCGATATCCGGCCAGCACTCTGGATACGGGCTCCCTGTTCCCCTGATAGAGGCCGACAACGTGGCCAAGCTCTCGGACAACGAAGTGGAGAACTTCTACTCGCACATACTGAGCTTTGCAGGCAACATACCAAGTGTCATGAGACTGAGAAGGGAGCAGAGGCCATTTTAAAAGTGGTTACACGCTTTTATGAAAGTCGGTAGACTCTCGTAAAAAAGGTGTTTTGCATGTTTTTCCGTACACACTTGTTACCTAAGGTAACTCCCTGCGAAGCAGTGGATTGGGAAAAACTAATACTCGTTACAGTTATCCTGCTACATTGTTATCTGGCGTGATAGCTAACAGTAAAAGGGGCTGGTGTTTTTCGTTAACGTTTTGCAGAAGGCGGTAGCCTCTCGTAAAAAGGTTAAAAATAAAGAAAGGGGAGGGGGTATAACCCCCATTTTATATTTGCTGGTTTGTCTGGCTTAGACCTCGTAGCTCATTGTTCCAGCCAGGACCTTTGCTGCAAGAGCGCGTGTGTCATCGGCTGTGTATCCTGCAACTACCAAGGCCTTCTGCCCTGAACCGAATGCGTCTGTGTACTCCTTTATGATGCCTTCGCTGAGGCCCTCAAAGGGAGCGGCACAGTGGTCAGCCTCACCAGGCTTCCACTCTGTTGACACCTCCATCAGGGTAGCAACCAGCGAGTTGGCGCACGGACCACCGACCAGGATGACATCCCTGTTAAGGGTTGCTGGGGTTGATATCTCGTTTGCTAGCTTTGCAACCGGAGTGGTTATCTGGTAGGCTACTTGGACCGTTCCTGCCTCTCCGGCAAATCCGAAGACTGGATTGGAACCAATACCCACTGCCATGATAACCTGGGTGTCGGGGTAGTACACATCTACGGTTCCCTGGTCATCCGAGTTCTTGTATACCATGGCGCCGTATCTGTCACCTGCAACGTCGATGTCGCTGTCCGATGTGCTGAGGTATGACGGGCTTGTAGCACATGATAAGATTGGTGTATTGCTGCCAGTGTCTATGGTTATGCCGTCAGAGTTGTCGCTGGCCTCGACTATCACAATATTATGTGTATCGCTGCCTGAGAGGTCCTCGCCCTCTTCCTCGACTATTCCTATCGCAGGTCCGCTAACAGACTCTATGGTAATGAAACCCGTTGTTGCATTTTCATAGGTGTATGCAATATTGGTGCCTGTTAACAGGGTGCTTGACACATTGGAGAGTTCCACTTCGATTCCCAGTATCTCGTATGTTCCTGACTCAGTCTGTCCTATTGTTATGTTGTTCAGGAAGGCCACTTCTGCGTCCTTTGCTGCGGTGATTGTCGGGAATATTGTGGTCACGTCACCTACATCAACACCTGCCTCTGGAGCTACTGCGTTGGTTCCCCATACCACTGCCATCACATCAGGACTTGGGTTGGCGTTTGACCAGAAGACATAGGTCTTCCCGTCAATGACCTTTGTTCCGTTGAAGACGCCAGAGTCGGTACCTGTCTCGGTCATGCGTACCTCGTAGCTTGTTCCTGAGAACACATCCTTCAGTGTCAGGGTTCCATCTGATGCATCACCTA
>DAOVGQ010000017.1 GCA_030672315.1 Candidatus Aenigmatarchaeota archaeon
GGAGTTCTCTGAACATGTAAATTGCATAAGAGAACTCAAATCTGGTTGGATGGACTCCATTGACGCTGCACGCAATATGGTGAAACAGTCCGGTTGCCCTGCTGGAGAACTCGAGGCCGCTGTACAATCGGCGATGAAAAAGATGGAGGACGAAAGTATAGGTGATGTAGCCAGAAATGCTGTTAAAGAACTTGAGCCCAGAGTGGTTCATGTCAGTCGTCCGCCAAGGCATGTGGTGGTTTATGATGAGCCTTACGCCAGTGCGGGGGTAGCATCATATTATAGCTACTCAAGTGGATACCCTGTTAGCAGGTCTTGGGCATATGGAGGTTCATATAGTACTGCGGAAGGGTATTGGAAATAATTATAACCACTACATATAACACACTATCATTATGGACGGTAAACAACCAACCCCCGGGATGCCCCGCAGCGTCCCGGGGCAGATTAATTCTTGAAAACTTTTAATCACCGGCTTTAAGGCCGGGGAAGGAGGTATGAAAGATGAGAAAGATAACGATATTAGGAATTTTAGTGTTTGCGATTTTATTGGCATCATCCCAAGCTGACTACGCCTATAGTTATCCCAGTAATTATTCCAGTGAAACACAGGCTATCAAGCTCGTCAATGCTGAGATTTACGGAGATTGTTACATAACCGGGAAGGATGCTGTTGAAAAGTACAATATAATCAAGCCTGTAAGAGTTAATCCAGAGAAAATCAAGGTAATTGGCACCATATATCCTCTGGAGAAGTTGGGTAATTATTACATCAAGATTGGTAAGATTGAGGTGTGTATCGAGAAGTCCCCTTCAGAGGTGGAACCGAGTGAAACACGAGCAGTCCTTGTAAAGACCCTTGTAGAAAAATTGAGAACAAAAGCCGCATATATAGGAGCCGATATTGTATACGTCACTCAAATAAAGATTTCTATTATAAAGGGGACAGAGACTATAACAGTTTACCAAGAACTGGATGTAAATGAACTGCCAAGAAGACGTTAGATAGAAGGAATGATAATTAATAGGCCCCCTCCGAGGCGTCCCGGTTCCCTGGAGTGATAAGATCTATAAGCCCTGTTATACCTTAATTGGTTAATAGGACTTTTTGTTCTGTCAACTTAACGGGCTACAGTCAGAAAATGCAGTGCATACTAACGCTTATAGAAAATATTTTTTCGTACACGTTTTTTGAAGAAGTGGTAGCTCTCGTAAAAAAGGTGTGGTTCTAGAGGTCGTTCCTGTCGTCCATCCTGCCTGGTGAGGCCTTGCCGGGTCGCTTCTTGAGTATCTTGCCTGCCTCGTGGATGAACTTCCTGACATACTCTCTGTGCATCAGGATCTCCTGCTTGGGCAGGTCCATAACCTTGCCTGCCTTGACCAGCCTCTTCATCTCCTCGAGGCGCTTTAGAACATCAAGGTATGTGTCAGGGACAAGGCCCGGCTTTACCAGGAAGGCCTCGAAGTCCTTGACCAGGCCTGCCTTGCTGGGCTTCTTCTTGAGGGATTTCAGAAGGGTGAGCGTGGTCTCGTTCATTATCTGGTGGGATTTCTCGACAATGCCCTCCCTCTTGAGGACCTCTATCTTGACTATGAGGCCCTGCATCTTCTTGACAAAGGTCCTGGTCTTCTTTATCCATTCGTCAACATCGCGGCCGGACATCTTCCTTATCTTCTTGTGCTCGACCCCCTTCCTGACGTTTATTATGTCCTCCAGGTCCTTGATATCAGACTCCTTAATGAACTTCATCTCCACAATGGTCTTCCTGAGGACATCCGGGGCGTCAGTCGGCCTTGGGGGAACCCTTCCAAGGAACATCAGAACGGACTGTGCGCTCTCGAGCATGGCGTAGTAGCAGTCCTCGACAACCATGTAGATCTTGGCGTTCTCAACCCGCTTTATCCTCTTGGGGCCGCGCTCTATATATTTTTCCACTGCCTCCTTGCTTGGACGTATCTCCCCCATCTGGAGGAGCCTCTTTATGGGAAGGAATATGTCCTTGTCAAAGACTGGGACCCCCTCCCTGATGAAATTGAAGACTATTGGGTGGCCGTCCCTGACCATGGCCCAGAACTCTGTGAGCAGGTAGGGCTGCTGCACAGAGAGGTTCTTGTTGCACTTCTTGGCAATCACATCGAGGTCGTCCTCGATTTTCTCCTTGAAGGACGGGGTAATCTTGCCCTTGGTGTCGTCGATTATCACGAAAACATCGATGTCTGACTCCATCCGTGACTCCCCGCGGGCCGTGGAGCCGAACAGGACAATCGACCTTATTATGGGGCCGTACTTCTTGAGGACCTCCTTGGTGAACTTCTTGAGAATCTCGACTCTCTCCTTCTTGCCCACCCCCTTCTGTGGCTTCTTGGCTGGTTTGGCCTTCCTGGCTGCTGTCTTGGATGTCTTTTTGGCTTTCTTTGCAGGCATGGTATCAACTTCTGAATGAATTGATTATTATTTATCACTCATAGATACTGACATTACCTTATATTTAAAGTTTACAGGTGTGTAAAGATTATTTGGTTTTGGGATTAATAAACCCTGCTGGTTGGGTTGTTTATATCCCTTTAATTTGACAATACAAAGGGGGAGGCATGAAAATATAGCAAAGATTACCTCCTCACACCATCACGCTAATTAAAGTTGCTCCTAATAGTGAATTTTAGCCTCTTAACTGTCTTATTAAATACAGCCTGTATCCTTTCATTAAAAAATCTCAATATTAATCTAAGTCGTCCCCTAATATTAGCAAATCTCTTCATGGTTCACATCCTTTCTTTATTTGGGTTTTTAAGAAATGCGGGATTGCCTAAAGGCTGTCATGATTACTGTTAGTTTTTGATGAAATGCCATATGATAGGAAAGAGAACCGCGACAAAAAAGCCTATGATGGTTATCACAAGCGTAACCTTAATCAGGACACCCACCTTCTCTTCTTTCGTCTTCATGGAACACCTCCTTTCTAATTCTGGTAGTTCCAGAGGGCATAAAGTAACAGAAGGAAAACAAGAAAAGCCAAATAACCTGCCAGTTGTGACCTTAAATTTATCTGGCCAAAAAGCCCTTTCAATCTCCTCTTCATAACAAACCCCCTTTCTTGTTTTAAGAAATCGCAAGACTGTTGAGAGACAGTCTCAACTAAACCTGTTTATATTTACGGCTGGCAGTATGTTCTGCCTGATAAGGCAGGCCTGCAGGCCGGGATTTCCCTCGGTTAAACAGATGACCAAGGTCCTGAAGGGCCGAAGCCATGTTCTTGGTTAATGCATTAATTGAATAGCATGATGTTTCCCTATTGCTGCAAAGGCATTTAAGTTTATATTGTGTATTTTCCGTGAACGCTTTTATCAACTATTAGGATTCGTTACAGCCAACCTGCCATGTGGTTAACCGGCGATGAGGGGAACAGTAAAAGGGTTCCTAGCGGAATTCGGCCTTCTTCCACTGCTCTGGCCGCTTACCCTTCTTGGTAGCCGCGGTGCTGAGTATGGTGAACTCCTCTTCTGGCATCTCCATCAGGTCCTTGAGGGGCTCCCAGGCATGGTCCCGGACTATCTGGAGCTGCCTGACCTCGTCCCCTGCAACCGCTCCCTTGTAGCCGAAGAACTCAGGAGGGAGCCTGCTTGGGTGAATGTCCTTAACAAGCTGTTCAATCATGAGCCTCAGGGTCTCCACCGACCTCTTGAATGGATCGTCCCCTCCGCCCCTCTCGTATATCACATAGACGTCGCGGCCCTTGCCAAACCCTGTCTGGCGCAGGTAGTAGAGCAGCTTATAGACCCTGATGTCCCCGAGTTCCAGGGGTTCGTGTGCATGCGAGGGGTTCGGCGCATTGGCATGCACCGATATGCATATCGAGCCCATGTTAGGGGCCAGCCTGACCAGTTCCTCCATGTCCTTGATGGGGTCCACGCCCTGGGTGGCTGTGTGCTCGAAGTCCGCGAGCATCCATATATTGTTTGTCTTGAGTTTCTCCCTGATAACCCTGACGGCAACGTATATCTGCCTGTTGCTCCAGAGCAGGTGCAGCCCCGCATGCTGGGGATCCCTGGCGTCAGGCGTCTCTATGGCCAGTATGAGGTCCCTGGCATACTGCTGCAGCTTTGGCTGACCTGCCAGCTCCTTGGGAATGAGAACCTTGTCACGCCACTCCAGGGCCTTCTTCATGTGGCCCTCAAGGTACTTGGCAGCCACCACGCCGTAAAAGAACTCCTTGAATATCCTGTCGTTTTCGTCCTCAGCCTTCCTCCATGCCTCATGGAGCCAGTTGGGGTTGGAATAGTCCATATTGTACTTTTCTTTCAGAATGGGGTAGAATTTTGCCATCTCCACCCACATGGGGTCCTTTTCATAGAACATGTAGTGGGCCATAATGTGGTAGCCGTCAAGGATTCCCACCACGGCCCGGAGCTCCTCGGAGTCCCACTCCCCTCCCGTGGCGAGCTTGTCAAGTAGTGTCCTGTCGATTACCTCCTTCTGTTTTTCAGAGCTTCTTATTGTCCTTTCCCTCCTTATCTCATCAACTATCTCCTGGCCCCTTTTTTGTTTTTCCTCTGTTTCTGCAATCACTCTTCTCTGCTGTTCAGGGGACATTCCAGGTTCAATTGGGGGTCTGAAGTCAGGACACACACCTGTCTGGAGAACCCTCTCTATGACCTCTGGGGGCATATCTGCAGCAGAGAGCCTTTTCTGCTGCTCTTCCTTGTACCACCTGTCTACCTCAAGTGTTATTTCGCTCTCCATCTCTGTGAATTCCTTTCTCTTGAGGATGTCCCTCATGTAGTCGTTTCCGCGCTCCTCGACAAACCACTCCCTGAGGGGCTCGCACTCCTTCAGGATGTGCGAGATGAATCTGCCCTCGTGGTCGCAGAAGGACATGGTGAGCTTCCTGGAGGTGTAGGTCATGAGCTCGAGCCAGATGTTCAGGCAGGCATGGAAGTCCACGTACTTGGCCCCTGAACGGACAGACGAGCGTATGGACTTCTCGATGTGGTCCTGGGCATCCCTCCAGTCAGAGCGCTCTGGTATTCCCATGGGTATGGTCAGGGAGCCGTGCATGAGAACATGCACATTCTGCTTGCCAGCTATGTGCCTCAGCTCGACCCCCTCGGTCTCTGTCACCTCGTGGGGGACATCCAGGGCTATCTCTATACAGCTCGTCCCCCTGGTCAGACCATAACCGAGCTTCTTCACCGTGGTGGCAAGCTCCTCTGACCTCGCTATGTAATGGAGGCCTGTTGTCACGCCAACCTTGTAGCCCATATCTTTCGCCTTGCAATCTGTTACGGATCCGTCCCTGCGGGACGGCAAACGCTCTTTCGCCTTGCTTAAAGGATTTATGAATCCTTAATGCCTGTATATATTTTGTTTTGGAGAAATAAAAGCTTCCTGATGTCAGATGGTTAAATGAGACTGGATGGTGAATTTTGTCCCAAAGCCGCCTGGCTGTGCGAATCAGCCCACACCCATCTTTTTCTTCCAGAAGTCGACCTGCTGCTGGTAGAACCCGCCGACCTCGACAAGGTACATCTTGACCACCCTCTCGTAGAAGGCGCTCTCATAGGGCCCCGGCCTGAAGAGAAACCTGCTGTACTTTCCGAGTCTCCTCCTGGCCCCCCTGTACCTGCTCCGGACGCCGTCCACAAAGCGGGTGGCCGCACCCTTCTCCTCTTCCTTGGGAGGCTTTTTTCCAAGCAGTATCCTGGACTCCTCCATGTACCTGTCCTCGATTTCTTTGGTGCCAAGCATCTCGGTAACCTCCCTCTCAAATGCCTTTTCCTTGGCATCCAGCTCTATCAGGTGCAGCAGGAGAGCGTTCTGGGAGGCAATCCAGGTCCTCATGGGCTGTATCATCATGTCTTCAAGCTCGCCCCCTGCAGGGGGAGGCGTCTTTATAATGCTTCTGTTTATAGTAATGTCGAAGAGGACATAGTAGAATTCTGACGGAATCATCGCGGGAACGGGCAGCTCGGCCTGCATGGGATACTTGATAACGGAGTTTCTCATGATTTCCCTGATTTTCTTGTCATTCCTCTTGGTGTAGTATCCTGGCTCGAGCCGGTATTTGTACTCTATCTTTCTGGCCCATTCCCTCACGAAGTCGTCAAGCGGGTCTATCATCCAGCGGATGCCATCTATCTCGCGCTCTGTCCTGGCCTCGGGCTTCCTTTTCTCGCCTATGGGGAAGGCCTTCCAGACCCAGAGACGGACAGAGGTCATGGCAGAGCCCGTGCCAAAGGCCGGCGCCATATAGGCATTGGTGGCAAAGGCCGAGGGCTTCTCGGTCTTCTCCTTCATCATCTTGTGCCTGGCTATGTAGGGCTTGAGCCACTCCTTGTAGTCATCGATGGACTTCTTCCTGGCCTTGACCATGGCCTCGATGCGGGCATACCTCTCTGCCACAGTGGGCATGAAGAGCTTCTTCCACTCCTTGAAGAGCCTGTCCTTGGTAATGAGGACTGTCGCCTCGGCCTGGGTGACATCCAGCTCGCGGCCAATCTCATCTGTTGTCCACTTCTTTCCCCTGTACTTCTCCTGGCCGAGCCTTATGAAGTCAGTTATTATGGTGGGCCACCTCTTGGCCATGGTAATCATGGAATAGCCTTCTCCTGTGTGTGCATCCACCCTGTCCACAAAGAGGCTCCTGAGAACGTGCTCCTCCCTCCTTCCCTCCTTGAAGTAGTCCAGTATCTCCTTGTAGCGCCGGGAATCGTGTGCAAGCAGTTCATAGTCTGTCACAGCCTGCATTGCAGAGGCAAGGCCCTGCTTTATCTGCCCCTCGAGCTTCTGGCGCTGTCCCATGAAGAGGTTGTAGGTATCGGCGTGTATGGGTGAGACCTCCATTGACTCGCTTACCTTCCTGACGTTGTAGGCCCACTTGGGCATCTGGAACACATATGACCAGTACATGCCCGAGCACTTGCCCGTCGAGGTTGTGAAGTCAAGGACAATGTCCGTGTTGAGGGGGGCTACATAGAGTGCGAAGCCCATAATGGGGGGCATTCCTGGGACCCTGGCCTCTTCCTGGAGGTAGTCTATCACCAGTTCATGGCGGTCTATTTTTTCTTTCTCTGTCTGGTCAATGCCGAACTCTCCCTCTTGATAGGGCCAGGCCTGCCATTCCTCCCTTCCTACCCTCTCGATTTCCTCGAGTTCCTCTTTCGTAATATCTGCCATATCCTTCGCCTTGTAGCTGGTTACAGAGCCATTGCGTACCCTTACAGGGCACAAGAGCGACGGCATGCACTCCTTCGCTTTGCACTTATACAAAAACCATGATTGCCCCGAGTATTATCATCACAAAGCCCGCTATCACGACAACAATTCCGAATTCCTGGGGCTGGTATGTAGAGGCGGAAGGGAAAAAGAATACCAGAACCCCGCCTATCACTATCAATATGATACCCGTTATTACTCCTGCAAGGCCGAACATACTAATTAATATTATCTCTCCCAAATTATATATAATCATGCCCAACTTCCCCAAAATAACCAAGTGAGGAAGAAAATGGGTTGGAAGGTGGTTCAATGGTCTATGCCAGGACAAAGATGGTGATGCAGGACAACTGCTTTCCCACGGATCCCGGGGATGTTATCCTGAGGTATGTGGGGCCGAATGTCCCAAAGATATACCACAGGTTCTATGATATGATAAAGTCAATATTCAATGTGCCTGACAGCGCGATTCAGGAGGAGAAGTTCAACTGGGGCAAGGGCATAACCGAGAAGTTCAAGCTGGTGTGGTTCATCCACAAGGACCTGGACCAGTTCACCTACATCTATCTCAAGATATCGGCCAGCGGGGAGGGGGACGAGAAGGCAGGCAATGCAAATATCAGGATAAAGCCCTATCTGAGGACGGAATATCCCCAGGACACCCTGTGGCAGCGCTCCCTGTTCTATGAGTTCATCAGGACTTTCTGGCACAGGATGTTCTACCACAGGAAGAGAGAGGAATACAATGAAGAATGCAAGCACCTTACTATAATGCTCCAGAGGCAGCTCCAGGAGCTTTTCAGGGAGCTGAGGGAAACCAAATAGGTGTGGCCATGGGAGAGATTCAGATAGTGGAGGATTGCCTTGCTCCTGCGAGATTCGTCTACCTCACTTATTCTGGAAAGAACCCATTCGATGTGGCCAGCAAGATTGCAGAGATGCTCCAGCCCTTCTTTAGGGTGAGCTCTGCAGGCATAAGCGAGACTGACTTCAGGTGGGATGATTCAGGCGACCCCGTAGCATTCTACTTCACCTGGTGGGTTGATAGGGGCGAGGAAGTGAGCAGGTGGTCCAGGCAGAGGTTCAACATAAAGGTCCAGGGAACCCAGACCAAGGAGACCAAGGAAGGGGAATTCACCATGCAGCTTGATGCCAGGCTCAGTACAAGGTTCATCTTCAGCAATCCCTTCCTTAAGGGGTTGTTCTGGTTGTATGACTACCTGTTCTATTTCAGGAGAAGGTCTGCCTACCTCAAAGACTGCGAGGAAACTGTTTATGAGTTCAGGGATGAGATAAAGAAGCACTTCAACGTGAGCGTGCTTGAGAAGGGAGGCTGAATATGATGGAACACGGACCGCTTGTGGAGGGATTCCCCCTTGTCAAGGGCATCCTGTGCGGTTCCCTCCTGGCAGGCTCTCTGACCATGCCGTATGGAATCCTCGTTCAGGCCGCGCTTTTCATTATCGCTGTGCTGGTCTTCCTAGACTCTGTCTTCATCTTTGGCAGAGAGACCCATATCCTGGGCTTCCTGGCAGCCATGCTGCTGGGGGCTGTCCTGGGGATTGCCTTTGCCCTGGCAGGCCTGATAGGCCTGTACATGCTCGTCACCTTTGTTGTCATGACGATAGTCTACCTCTATGAGTTCATGTCATACAGGGAGGGCAGGCACGTGAAGGCCAGGGTTGCCAGAGTGTTATCCCGTTAAGTTATATGAAGCAGCAACTTACCTGTTGTGAGTAAGTACCGTTAAGTTGACAATACAAAGAGAGAGGCCTGCCGCATAATAACAACAAGACTTCTCTCTCCCCACTGGAGCGGGGAAAGGGACTTGAACCCCTGACGCACACCCTGGGAGGATGCCGCTCTACCAACTGAGCTATCCCCGCAATTTGGTGAGAAAATACTTCGCCCTGATGGTCTGATCAATCCCTATCGTTATCCCGGAAGCGAAGCCCAACGAAAACAGAATGCCGTCGAGTAGACGGATTGAACCAATATAATCTTGCCTATCCCTATAGAACCAGCCAATTGCCAGAAAAATCAGAAGGCCCGCTAATACAGAGAATATTCTGATTGTTCTCATCTCATTCTCATCAGGCATTTCTCCTAAAAAGATGGAGTGAAGCATGACTACCAATAGCGATATGCCCAGAAAGAATCCATATGAAAAGGGACTTAGATTCACAGGCAGACAAAAGAAAAGCAGAGATAACAGTATTATAAAATCAAATTTGTTGATGACCTTCACGATTGACCTCCTTTCTTTTTTGATTAAGTCAAGAAACAGAAAAGACAAAGAAAGACCAAGAAATTGACCCGGTGGCCACAGGGAACAGCAGAACACCTAAGGAAACCAAGAACAGCTTTCACTATATAATTATATATTATTTGCCTTTAAGGCGTGCTGGCTGATTTCACATGTCCTGTTCCCCGTTCTCTGGGCCCCGGGTTGATTCCTATCAACTCGGATTGGTTTGAACTTTGTTTGCTTTTATTGAAACCATGATACAAGGTAATGGTTCTGATTTAATCAGAAGATTTTTAAGGTTTTGGCCAGCTGCCTGCTCACCCCGGCAACCTAGCCTGCATAGTAGAAGTTGCCTGATTCCCTCTGCTCCTTGTCCTTCTGGGAGCCCGGTTTGTTGGCCCTGGGCCTCCCTGTCTGGGGGTCTCTTCTATATGTGATTCCAAGGGCCCTGAGGAAGGTGTTCATGCCCTCGGCCAGCGGGCACGGGGCTTCTGCGTGGCCTTTCACACCCCTCTGGCCAGAGAAAACCATAACCCTGTCTGATATCACGTCAAGGAACTGCAGGTCGTGGTCCACGACAAAACAGGGGGTTTCCCTTCCCTCGGCGTGCTCCCTTATGAGCCTGGCCACCCTGAGCCTCTGCTCCACATCGAGGAATGCTGAGGGCTCGTCCAGAAGGAGAAGCTCGTGCTCCCTTATGAGGGCAGCGGCCACGAAGCAGGACTGAAGCTCCCCGCCAGAGAGGTTCCTGAGCTGCCTCTCCATAAGCTTCTCTAAGCCAAGGAACCGGATGAGCCGCTTGTTCTCGGTGCTGGAGAGCTTGCCCGCCTGGGAGAGGTACCCCTGCACCATCATACCCTCCTCGCCCCTCTCAAGGACAAGCCTCTGGGGCTTGTAGGAGAGTTTGACCTCCTCTGGAGGGGTTCCTTTATCAGGCTTGAGCAGGCCCGCAAGCATCCTGATGAACGTGGTCTTGCCTATGCTGTTGGGCCCGAGGATTCCTATGACCTCGCCCCTGTAGAGGTTGCCCGGCTCTGTCTTCAGAGAGAAAGCCGGGAAGGATTTCTCAAATCTGGGAAAGGAAAGGAAGAGCTTGTCCTTCTCAGGGGGTTTGGCCCTCTGGGAGAATGTTATTGGCTCCGGCCTGAAACGCACGTTGTCCTCCTTGATGTAGCCCTCGAGGTAGGTATTTATGCCGAGCCTCACCCCATAGGGCTTGGAGACTATCCCAAAGGCCCCGGGCTTTCCGTAGAGGATGTGGGTGTAGTCTGCCAGATAGTCTGCCACAGCCAGGTCGTGCTCGATAACCATGACAACGGCCCGGATGCATAGCCTCCTGATTTCCCTTGCAGCGACCAGCCTCTGCTGGGCATCCAGATAGCTGGAGGGCTCGTCAAAGAAGTAGAACTCACAGTCCCTGAGCAGTGTGGCTGCGATGGCAAGCAGCTGGAGCTCCCCGCCAGAGAGCTCTGAAACCTGCTTATTGAGCATCTCTCCTATGTTCAGGTTTTTTACGACCTCCTCCATCACGCCCCTCTCATCAGATTTCCTGAGCAAGTCCCTCACCCTGCCGGACCACTGCCTTGGTATGAGGTCCACGTGCTGGGGCTTGTATGCCGAGCGTACAGCCTTTCTGGAGAGCTGCTCCATGTAGCCCTGGAGCTCTGTACCCCTGAAGCGCTCTGTTATCTCCTGCCAGGGGATGTCCTCCCCAAGCATGCCTGTGTTGGGCTTGAGGCTGCCTGACAGTATGTTCAGGACCGTGGACTTCCCTGTGCCGTTCGGCCCTATCAGGCCGACAACGGCCTGGCGCTTGGGCACGGGAAGCCTGTACAGGGCGAACATGTTCCTGCCGTACCTGTGAATGGAGTTCTCCCGGAGCTCCTTTGGAAGGTTCACCACCATGATGGCCTGGCGCTGGCAGCGTTTTACACATATCCCGCATCCTATACAGAGCGATTCATCTATCAGGGGCATGGAATCCTCTGGCGAAACTGTTATGCACTCCTGGCCCGAGCGGTTCACAGGGCAGGCCTTCTGGCAGGCATACCCGGTTACCCTGGGGTTGCAGAGCTCCCTGTCAATCACTGCTATTCTCTTAGAAGCTGGCATTGCACCACCTGCTTGGCTTCTCTCCTTCCCGACTAAAATTCTGCTGGTTCGGAGGGTCGGGCAATAGATATGGTTTGCAAGGAATATTTATAAATCACCAGGGCCATATTTTATTATGGTCAACTTCGGTGACGCCCTCAGGAAAGGCCTTGGGTTCTGTATAGAGCCGAAGAGGTGGCTGCCGCTTCTGATACTCGATGTCGCTGTCCTTGCTGTAGTTGTGGTGACACTGCTTAGCGGGATGAGCGGGTTGATAGGCAGCCTTCTTGAGGCCCAGAGCAATCCCCTTGCCTTGGTGTCCCTTGCGGGATACTTTATAGGTTTCATGCTGCTTGGAACTGCCTGGTACATCCTGAGGATATGGATAATGGGCTCCATCATACACCAGTCATTCAGGCCCAAGGAGTTTAAAATGGGATATATGCTGTCTCTGGGAAGGCTTCACAAAGTCATTGCTGCTGTCTTAATCGTGGCGATTATATCCAGCCTGGCAGGCGCAATTCCCTATGTGGGGTGGATTTTCGGCCTGGTCATAGGCTGGGTGTTCTTCTTCATCTTCCAGGGCATCATAATCGACAACCTTGGCATAATAAGCACACTCAAGAATTCCTGGGGCATATTCAGGAAGAGCCCCTTTGATGTCTTTATTGCATGGCTCCTCATAGCCGTGATATCAATCCTTATACTGGGCATGTTCGCTCTCCCCCTCATGGGCATGTTCTTTGGCATGCTCTTCAGCTCAATAATGGCATCAGGGAGCATGGGACCTGGTGTGGCCGCCCTTCTCACTATTTACCTCCAGAGCAATCTGGCCACAGTGGTTGCGCTCGGCTTCATAGCCCTCGTGGGCCTTGAGCTCTCCCAGGTCTTTGCAATAAAGGCCCAGACCGAGTTCTACCTCCAGCTGAAGAAAAGGTTCCCGAGCATACTGAAGATGTTCAAGGACAGGGTTGGAAGGTTTTTTTAAATCTTCTCCCAAAGATTTCTTATGCTTGTAGGTCTTGTTGGAGCCCCAAACTCCGGGAAGAGTACCTTCTTCAGGGCAGCCACCCTGAGCAGCGCAGAGATTGCCAGCTACCCCTTCACCACAATAAAGCCCAATCAGGGAGTCGGCTACCTGACCACGGAGTGTCCCTGCAAAAGGTTGGGGGTCAAGTGCGACCCCCAGAACTCCAGATGCGAGTCAGGAACGAGGATGGTTCCTGTAAAGCTCCTTGATGTGGCCGGCCTGGTTCCGGACGCCCACAAGGGTAAGGGAATGGGAAACCAGTTCCTCAATGATTTGACGCAGGCCTCGGGCCTCATACATGTCCTTGATGCATCAGGGAAGACCAATTCAGAGGGAAAGCCCGATGCCTGGGACCCTGAAAAGACAAAGGAGATGCTCGAGTACGAGATTGACGAGTGGCTCAGGGA
>DAOVGQ010000086.1 GCA_030672315.1 Candidatus Aenigmatarchaeota archaeon
CCTTTTCTCTACTGAAATCTCCCTTATATATACTCAGGGAGGGAAGGGGAGAAAGGTTCATAATGTGATACTTGCCCCAGATTGTGGAACTGCTGAAAAGATAACAGAATGGCTTAAGACCAAAGGTAGGGTTGATTATGACGGGAGACCGATATTCGGATTCAGTTGCATTGAACTTGTAGAAGCTATGAGAGATGTTGATGATAAAATAGAGGTTATTCCTGCACACGCCTGGACCCCCTGGTTCAGTATCTTTGGTTCAAATTCTGGATTCGATTCGGTGGAGGAGTGCTTTGGGGACCAGGCCAGGCACATACATGCCCTGGAGACCGGGCTTTCGAGCGACCCCAAAATGAACTGGAGGCTGTCCGCTCTTGACAGGTATACCCTAGTCTCGTTCTCTGATTCCCATTCGCCGTGGCCCTGGAGGCTGGGAAGGGAGGCCACGGTCTTTGACCTGGAGGAACTAACATATAACAACATAATCAAGGCCATCAGAACAAGGGAGGGCCTCGCGGAGACACTGGAATTCTTCCCTGAGGAGGGTAAGTACCACTACGACGGCCACAGGGCCTGCGGGGTATGCATGGAGCCCAGGGAGTCCATAAAGGCAGGGAATGTCTGTCCTGTCTGCAAGAGGCCCCTCACCATAGGGGTGCTCCACAGGGTGGAGGAGCTGGCTGACAGGGAGGAGGGCTTCAGGCCCGAGGGTGCAAGACCCTTCAGGAGCCTGATACCGCTCTCGGAGATAATAGCGTCCATAACGGGAACTGGCCTTGTGGCCTCAAGGAAGGTCTGGACAGACTACAACAAGCTGATAGAGGCCTTTGGCTCTGAGTACAGGATCCTGTTAGAGGCCGGACAGAGGGAGATGGCCAGGGTTGTCGACCCAAGGATAGCAGAGGCTGTGGTTAAGGTCAGGGAGGGCAGGGTAAAGATACAGGGTGGCTATGACGGTGAGTACGGAAAGCCCCTGTTCAAGGGGGAGCCAAAGAAGCTCACAGGGAAGCCTGTAGCTGAGAAGCAGAAGAGCATACTGGACTTCTAGAGCACTATTATCGAGGCCTCGGCATCTGTGAAGTAGCTGTACTCGGCTGATATGCTAATCATCCTCTCCTCGTGGCCTGTAACCCGGGAGGTATCTGTGACTGTTACATCACAAACTATGGTGTTGTCCCTGTTTGGCCAGACCTCGACTGTCTTCTCATGGTCAAAGCAGTCAACCCGGACTCCCTTGCTTATCTCTTTGATTGAATACTCGAGCTGATTCCACTCCTGTCCCTTGGTCTTCTTGCACTGGTTCTTGAGGCAGACCATGCCACCGCCTGTGTTGGAGAAGGTTATGGCAATGGGGAAGGTTATACTGCCCTCCCAGAATCTTATTGGGTCCCTGGCCTCAACTGTTATGGTTATTGGTGACCTTGTGGAGCTCACCGTGCTCGAGGGGAGTGTCTTGCCCTGCTGGTTGTATCTCATGAGCTCCTCAGTGGAGAGAATGGTGAAGGACTTCACAAGGTCTGTCCTGTAGTTGTAGAACAGTCTGGCTGTTATGTCATAGGTGGGCCTGAAACCCTGAGGGATGGGTGGGGCCTTGTACTTCCAGGTGCATGTGGCTGTCTCCCCCTCGGTCCCGTAGAACATGTCAGGGGGTTTCATGGTGTAGTGGTTTCCCATGTTAGGGTACTGGCACTTGGTCTCCTGGGGGAGCATCTCATTATTGAGTATTGTGCCAAGTCCCCTGCTGGAGGCTGCCCAGTCCTCGTCCAGGCCCAGGAGCTCTGCAAAGACCTCGGTGGCCTCGACAGAGCCTATGTTCTTGAACTTGAGGAAGAATGTTACGGGTTCCTCTGGATAGACCTCGGAGAAGCCTGGGGTGAATTCCTGTATAACGACCCCATCCCCGGTCTGGAGGTTGGGGTTGATGCACCCTGACGCAGCTATGACTGCTGCAAGGGTAAGAATCAGGCCAGGAAAAGCATGTCTGCTCATCAGTTTATATTTGTTACTTAAGCTATTAATATTGGGTTAAGAGAATTTACTGGTTTACCAGCGCCCCCAGCCTTCCTCTGTGCCTATAACCTCGATGGTGGTGGAGGCATCGACATAGTACCTGTATTCAAGCTCTACCTGGATAAACTTCTCCACCTTGTATTCGGGCGGGGTGTCAATCCTTATCTCGCAGGTCAGCAAATGGTCCCTGCCCCTGAACAGGTTCACCCATTCACCTGAGGTGCTGCAGCCCTCGCTTGACTCAAGGCTCATGCCAGGGGGAAGGGTTATCGTTACCTTGACAGGGGATGTATAGTCTTCGTACCCCCATCCTCCGTAGTAACCAGAGCCCTCGATAACATTGCCGGTTAGGTCGTTGGTGATGATTATGTTGAGCGGGAAGGGGTCGTCATAGTCCTGGGTCTTGATAAAGTTCCCTGTCTTTATCTGCACAGAGAGCGGGCCGGCAGAGGATTTTGTGGCACCTCCTGGAATGGTCCTCCCTGCATCCCTTATCCTTCTGAGCTCATCGACATCCACAAGTGTTATGGGTTTGAATGCCGTGGTTTTGTAATCGTAGCTAACCCTTACCTCGGGTGTGTGCGTGAACTTTATATTCTTGGGATAATCAGGGGCTTCAAGGTACCACTCAGCCTGCTTGGTCTGGCCCTCGGTGCTTGTTGTTGGGTCTGCTGCCAGCAGGGTTCCGAGGTCCTTTTCCTCACTCCAGCCGAAGCCAGTGCCCCATTCGTCTAGGTCTATGCCTATTATCTGGGCCTTCACATTTTCGGCGTCCATCTCTCCCTTGTTCTGGACCCTGACGCGAAGGATTACATCATCACCAGACTGCACAGAGCTAAAGTCAGAATCGAAATCAGTTATAATAACGCCCTTGCCATAGGAGATGCCGCCGTCAGTAACGCAGCCGGATACCAGGAGGACTGCAGAAAGTATTAGCAGAAACATCAGGGACTTCGCACCAGGAGGGCTTTTTTCCGCCATCAGAACCATTACCTGTTATATATTTGGCCCCCAACTAATTTATAAGTTTGCAGTCTATATCGTTTAGATTTTGAAGGTAAATGTTGTTACAGGTGCCGCAGGCACCTGATTGCTCTGGTCAGAACTTTGGCTCCACAGTGACCTTTATCTCCTTTCTGAACTCGTACCAATAGGCTTTATTTTCAACCAGGTTTCCGTTTTCATCAATCTCGCCTACACTGGCCTGGATGGTCTTGGTGGACTCAACTGGAACCTTTCCTATCTCACCAGAAAAAGTGCACATTATCTTGGTGGACTCGCCCTTGATGAGCTTAATGCCCTCTGTCTTATATTCATCGATACATCCTTCCAGTTTGTCTTTTATTTTGATGCTGATTTGGTCTTGGGCATCGAGCTTGATGTTTTTTATTGTAGGCCCGGTTGGGTCGATTGTATCGCTTTCTGATGAAAGGAAGCCCTTGCCTCTGTTCTTTATCTGGAAGGACAGGAC
>DAOVGQ010000081.1 GCA_030672315.1 Candidatus Aenigmatarchaeota archaeon
GGGCATCGCGGGCAGCATACCTCCTGTGCATGACAGGCTGACCATGAAGGTCAGTCTCCTGGACAGGGTGGTCGGTACCAGGGAGGTAATAAAGGTGGAGCAGATAAAGACAGGTGATGTCCTCATGCTCACCACAGGGACGGCCAGGACAGTGGGAACAGTCACATCGGCCAGGCCTGAAAGCATCGAGGCTGCACTGAAGATACCAATCTGTGCAAAGGCGGGAGACAGGATAGCTATATCAAGGCAGGTCCATGGTAGATGGCGCCTGATTGGGTGGGGGAAGCTTCAGTAGTATGACAAAAGCAAACGAGTAAGCAGGGTTATCGGGACTGTTCTTTCCTGCCCTTTATCTTCCTGTGGGGGACCTCACGCTTGTAGACGGCCCTGTAGCGCTTCTTCCTTCTCTCGAAGTGTTCCTGTTTTTCCTCTGGCATGGATTAAGTACACCCCAGTCTGGATCTTAGAATTCTGACTTCCTCCTTCACACAGGCTGTGGCCCTTTACTTGTTAGCTTGAAATAGAATATTACTGCATACAGAACTATCAGTATAATCACGCCCGCCAATATAAGCAATGACCACTGGAAGGGGCAGCCATCTTCATAGTACAGGCCGCTGCAGCAGTATCCTGAGGTTCTGATTTCCCCGCCGCAGAGGCATCCCTGAGGCGTGACCATTCCTAATTTAAATTCCGGGACGATGAGACCTTCCCCACAGATACCCGATGCGCATTCCTCATCGACTTCCCCGTCACAGTCGTTGTCAAGGCCGTCGCATAGTTCAGGGGCTGGCATCACAGCACCCTGACACCCTCCCCAGAGACCGTAAACACATTGGGATATGCCGAACTTGCACAACCCTGCTTCTTCAGAGGGGCCGCAGGCCCTGGTGTCGCCATGCATGCACAGGCATGTTATTCCATCGTCTACAAGGCCGTTGCAGTCGTTGTCAAGGCCGTCGCACACCTCTGGCTCGGGGTCAGGGCCCTCACAGGGACCCCAAAAACCATTTACACAGGTCTGGTAGGAGGGCTTGCAGACTCCTTCCCTCTCGCATGCGTTCTGCTCTCCGCTGGTGCAGACCGGGCCGCCTCCTCCTCCTCCTCCGCCACCGTTGCCACCGTTGCCGTCGCCTTCCTCAATGCAGTCATTGCCGCTGACCTCGTATCCGGAGGGGCAGCCGCATGTTCCTGCCCGGTTGACAAGGGTTCCGTTGAAGCAGTATCGGGGCTTCTGGGTAGAACATTCTCCATAAAGCGTACCGTCAGAACAGGAGCCAGTGGCAGAGTATTCAGTGAATCCTGTGACATTGAAGGTGAGATTACCACCAGAATAGCTGATTATCTGGCATATGCTAGATGCGCATGGTTGGTTATCTCTGAGCACCACGGGGTTGAGGAAGCTCAGGCTGTAGAGATGTATCCTCGCGGGAGCATTCATGAATGGGAGGAGGGTTGAGTTTATTTTTACAAGATTCTCTGATATTAGGGTGAATGGTGGATTCAGGTTTGTGCTGTAGGATATGTTAACGGGTTGGAGGAACTCTATCATGCCATAGGAGCTCTTCTCCAGTGTCATATCGACTATGTTTGTTGTATCAGCAACGTCTGTGAAGTTCGTGGTCCTGCCATCGTAGTAGTCAGCAGTTATAACCACGTCCCCTGCGCATCCGAGGTCTCCCGGCACGACGAGGAAATCCACGTTGCCGTCACAGTTGTCATCTATGCCATTGCAAATCTCTGTTGCGTCGGGGTTTATGCTGGAATTGGTGTCGTTACAGTCCTGCGGGTTGCTTACATATCCGGAAGGTTGGGTGCAGGCATCTGTGGTGGAGGAAGAATCTCCGTAACCGTCCCCGTCGAAATCCCTGTAGAAAGTGGCTGTCAGGCCCTCGTCCACATCCCCGTCGCAGTCGTTGTCCAGGTTGTCGCAACTGGTCTCGGAGCCCGATTCATAGTTGCTGTTGTGGGCGAGATAAATCGTATCGTCGCAGTACGGGGTTGGCCACACACCTCCTGCAGGACAAGTTACATAGGAGCCTGCACAGACGCCAGCTTGATCTTGACAGAGATGTGTATGTACAAAGGGCACGCAGTCGCACATATCCTCATCGATTTCACCGTTGCAGTCGTCATCAATGCCGTTAAGGGGGCATACCTCATCTGATAGGGGAGAGCCTCCATTATAGCACTGGCAATGGGTGGTTGCGACTGAATCCCCGCCTCCCACATCGTCTATTATGCCGTTGCAGTCGTCATCCTCCCTGTCACAAACCTCTTGCTCGGGGTATACAGCGCCGCTGCAAATTCCCCAGGTGCCTCCAGTGCAGATTTGCGTGCCATATTGGCAGATGCCTGTCTCATTAGCAGGGCCGCAGCTCTGAGTAAGGTCACCGGGCGTAGTAAAGTAGTCTGTGTTGCCATCGCAGTTGTTGTCTATATTGTCGCATATTTCCTGGGCTCCTGGGTTTATATTAATGTCAGTGTCGTCGCAGTCTCCTCCTCCGTTGGGACAGACTGGAGGGGTTCCGACAACTGTCATTGAAGAATCGCAGTAATCGTCAAGGTCGTCATCACATCCCTCATCGGTTTGGGTATTGCAGTCGTTGTCGTAGCTGTCGCAGAGCTCAGCATGCCCAGGGTAGCAGTTCGCACCGCAAGCCAAGGGATTGTCATCGCAGTCAACCGGACCACATATTCCGCCTTCGGGGCTGTAGCTGTCACCATCAGCATCTGTGCATCCAATCACATCCACTTGGGTCTGGCCAGGTATGTTGCTCTCGGATGACATTCCCTCGAACATGTAGGTGCCTGACCAGGTATGGATCCCGGTCTGGGAGGGTGCCTGTAGAATATACTGGTATTGGGTGTCTTGGGCATTCTCAATGACAACTTTCTTGAGTAGACCTGTTTCACTGTCATTCAGGCCTCCGTTGTCCAGAATGACCCATGAATCTGGATAGTCTTCCTCGATGGCATAGTAATCCTCGGTGGCCTCGTCAACATCCACTGTTAGTGTAACGGTCAGCTGGTCACCAGGACTGAGCGTTGTGCTTGAGAAACCTCTGGTTACAGTGCCTGCCAAGGCAGAGGGTGACAATAAAAACAGCACTAACAACAAGGAAGCCACGATCGCCTTTACATTCATATTATCATCTGAACTTCTTCAGAATTATGAGGGCAGCCGCGGCGCTAGCAAGAACCACTACCAGGAGTATCCATATGGTGTCCGTGGAGAAAGAAGCCACTGATACTGTGTTCTGGCCTGTAATGGGCACTGCGCTCCCCATGCCCCCGAACATGTACTCCCCTGAGAACGAATACGTTCCCTCTTCTGAAGGCGCCCGAAGGGTATAGGTGAACTGCGTGTTCTGGGCCCCCTCAATAATAACGTACTTCCAGTGACCTGCATGCTCGATGGAACCTGAACCGGAATCAACAACCTCCCAGCCAGAGGGGTATAAATCATCTATTGCGTAGTAGTCAGGACCTCCTGAGACGTCAACATAAAGTGTCACGGCAAGGGTTCCTCCTGGAGCAACAGATGCGGGAGAGAGAGTCCTGGTAACACTGGCCGCACTTACACATGGTAATAAAAAAACAATTGCGAGTGCGCAGGAGAAAAATGCATTCCAATATCTCATATACATTATTTTATTTAATTATATATAAAAATAAATTACCATTACAGACTATTTAAAATTTACTATTTTTGTTAAATGTAATGGTAATTGAAGTGCCTTAATTGCACCCAGCCCTTGCCTCCACAGCCCAATGGCCTCCATGAGCTGCGGCATGGGAACATCATAATAATTAAGTTAATCAAATATTAAGCATGCCAGAACAATTCAAAATCCAGGAGAAGCTGGAATGGGGCCACCTGGCCACATTCATCCCGAACAAGGCCCTGCCTGTCTACAACTGGTTCTACTACAAGGAGGGCTTCTCCAGGGAGCTGGTCATGCGTCTCCTGCAGATGTTCTCACCAGGGAAGGGGGACTGGATTCTCGACCCGTTCTGCGGGGTCGGAACGACCCAGCTGGCCTGCCTGGAGTCAGGGGTGAACTCGGTGGGGTTTGATACACATCCCGTGGCGGTGTTTGCATCCAGGGCCAAGCTCAGGCCCTATAAAACAGGGAAGCTCAGGGGTGAAGCATCCAGGGTTCTCAAAACCAGGTACCAGAGGCCAGGTAAGAGCCTGAAGCATGCCCTGATAAACAGGGCCTTTCCCCCGAGGCTGCTTGAACAGGTTATCTTCTACAGGGATGAGATACTGGAGGTCAGGGAGCCTGCAGCAAGGGACTTCCTCATGCTGGCCCTCATGAACGTGGCAGTGAAGTCCAGCTACCTCTGGAAGGACGGTGCGGTCCTCAAGATAAGGAAGAAGCCCGTTCCACCCATCAAGGATATGCTGAGGCGCCAGGTAGGGAGGATGCTCAGGGACCTGGAGGGGTTTCCCGGGACAGGGGCCAGGGTTGTTGTGGACTTCGGGGATGCCAGGAACATCCCCCTGGAGGACGGCTCTGTAAGTGCAGTGATTACCTCGCCGCCCTATCTGAACAAGATTGAGTATACCAGGATTTATGAGGTGGAGCAGGAACTCTTCCTGAAGCATGTGGCCCCTTCCCCTCCTGTAAGGACATTCATCGGCCTGGGCCTCGACAGGCTAGAAAGGGATGCCGGCCTCCTGGCAGGGATTCTTGATGCTGAAACCGTAAACAAGCTTCCCAGGGAGGCATGCCCCTATTTTGTGGACATGGCCCAGGCCATAAGGGAGCTCCACAGGGTGTGCAGGCCCGGAGGCCGTGTCGGCCTTGTTGTCGGGAACGGCTGCTTCCCGGACGGAGTGGTGGAATCGGATGTCCTGCTCTCCCGTATAGCAGATGGTGTGGGTTTCGAGGTGGACAGGATAGTGGTCCTCAACAAGAGGTGGTGCACCAGGAAGAGGACCGAGAAGGTCGGGCTGGCAAGGGAGAGCATCCTGTTGTGGAGAAAACCATAATCTACCTCTCTGGGAAGATTCCCTCAGCCAGCTTGAACGGTTCCGTGGGTTTGTGCCTACTCTTGTAGATTCTTCCTGCCAGGTAGCCGAAGACGAAGCCGCCTATGTGGGCCCAGAAGGCGATGCCTGAACCGATTCCTCCGACAAGGCTTATTGTGCCGAATATGAGCTGCATGACAAACCAGATGCCTATAAGGACATAGGCAGGTATTCTGTATATCATATAGAAGGGGCCGATTGCACGGACCTTGACCCTGGGGAAGATTGCAAGGTAGGCCCCCAGGATGCCGGATATGGCTCCTGAAGCGCCAATGGCTGGAACTGCAGAGCCTGGATTGCTGAGGAAGTGTACAAAACTGGCGCACAGGCCGGCAAAAAGGTAGAAGAGAATATATCTTGCCCGGCCGAACCTGTCCTCCACGTTGTCGCCATATATATAGAGGAAGAGCATGTTGCCAAAGATGTGGTCAATTCCGCCGTGGAGGAACATGCTTGTGAGTAGTGTGGCAAGGGCGAATTTGGCTGGGGTAAAACCCCAGGCCAGGATGATGTTCTCGAAATCAAAGAGGCTCCAGATGAATACCACAACATTGATTATAATAAGGGCTGTGGTGACAAGGGGCCAGGTTTCGGGGGGGTTCTCGTCCTTGTAGGGAAGAAACTGGCCTTTCATGAACCAAACCCCTTTATTATCCTGGACCTTATGCTGTCAAAGGTCTTCTCAAGGGTGGCCTCCTTGATGTTGCAGACAGCGTCTCTCTCCTTGAAGAGTATTATAATCTCATCGAGCTTGTCTTTCAGCCTGCTTGTGTGCTCGTCAAGGACCCTGAGCTCATGGGTACCCTTACCTGAGGAGAGGAGCTCCTTGTGGAGGCCCTCGATTCCCTTGAACAGGTTTCCCAGGCTGGTCAGAATCCTGTAGTCGTAGTCAACCACCATTTCGAGCCATTTCCGGGACTTTTCCCTGTCCCATTTAAAGGCCCTGGCCTTTATCTCGTCAGAGAACATGTCAATCTCGTCCCTGAGGCCCTCGAAGTCTTTAAGGAGCAGGTCCCTGTGGAGCTCGAATGCTGTCTCCAGGATGTTGAACATGACACTCTTGCAAACCCTGAGGTTCTCTACCAGGAGGCTGCAGAATATCTCATCTGTCCTGTGGGCCATGTTCTCGGTGGAGTAGTCATAGCCGGGAATGAATTTTTTCAGGGAGTCTATCTTCATGGTCCTGGTCTTCATAGTTATGTTCCACTCACTCATGCTAAATAATTTGTTTTGTTTATTAAAAACAGTTTACAAATCTCTTGTGTGAAGGCAGTGAGGAACTGGACATGGCTCCTGATGATATTAATAATTGCTTTAGCAATATCAATCATGCTTAATCCGGGGGGGATAAAGAAGGATGAGGGGATAAAAATGGAAATGAACGAGACAAAGCTGACCCTCACTACGGTTTATGATAACTACATGCACGGGACTGAGTTGAGAACAGGCTGGGGATTCTCGTGCCTTGTAAGGGCTGGTGACAAGAGCATCCTGTTTGATACAGGGGCTGAACCCCAGACCCTTCTGTACAACATGGAGAAGCTGGACATAGAGCCAAAGGACATTGATTTGATTGTTCTGTCGCATGCACACGGGGACCACACGGGTGGCCTTGAGGGAATCCTGGAGAGAAATCCCGGGGTCAGGGTCTATGTGCTGGAATCCTTTCCAGGGGGATTAAAGGACAGCATAAAGTCACATGGGTCAGGGATTGTCGAGGTTTCCGGTCCGGTGAAGATATCCGAGGGGGTTTGCACGACAGGGGAGCTGGGAACCTTGATAAGGGAGCAGTCCCTGATTATTAAGACAGAAAGGGGCCTGGTTATCGTGACAGGCTGTGCACATCCCGGGGTTGTCGACATAGTCAAGGAGGCAAAGAGGTTAACAGGCGAGGGCATATACCTGGTTATGGGCGGCTTCCACCTTTCAGGGGCAGGGGATGCTGAGCTAAGCTCTATCATATCATCCTTCAGGGAGCTTGGGGTGGAGAAGGTTGCCCCATGCCACTGCTCCGGGGAGAGGGCAAGGGAATTGTTTGGAGAAGAATACGGGGATGATTTTATACCGAACGGCGTCGGGATGGTAATTGAAATATAATGGTTGAGGGCAGAGAGTGAGGATATGCTGACCCTGGTCATGGAAAGCCTTGCAGAGTCCCTGAAGATTCTCTTCATGGTCTTTGTGTTCATGGTTCTTGTCGATTTCCTGGGGATACGATACAGGGAGAGGATAAAGGATTTCGCCAGGGGGTTCAAGCAGTATGTAGTCAGCTCGTTCCTGGGAGCAACTCCCGGCTGCGCGGGGGCCTTTGCCAGCGTCTCCATGTACGTTCACGGGACCATATCATTCGGGGCAATAGTCGCTGCCATGATAGCCACATCCGGGGACGAGGCCTTTATCATGCTGGCCCTGTTCCCTGAAACTGCCCTGCTTGTTTTCGGTGTGCTGTTTGTCCTGGGTATTGGTTTTGGATGGATAACTGACAAGGCCATAGGCAGGTACAGGGGACTGGGAAGGATAACGGAACTTAAGGAGTGCAGGCTGGTCGTGCACGAGGGCAAGGAGAAGATTCCGAAGCATTTCATAAAGGAGCACATCTACGGGCACGTAATCAGGAAGCACATGCCCAGGCTCTTCCTGTGGCTGTTCTTTACCATGCTTTTCCTGGGCATCCTGAACTCCTACATACCCCTGGAGGAAATCCTGCCGTCCAGCGGGCTGCTCCTGATTCTGGTGGCGGTCCTGGTGGGGATAATCCCGGAATCAGGGCCACATCTTGTGTTCGTGATGCTGTTTGCCCAGGGCCTGATACCGTTCTCGGTCCTGCTGGCAAGCTCGGTTGTCCAGGACGGGCACGGCCTGCTGCCCATGCTATCCCATTCTGTCAGGAACACCTTTGTGATAAAGCTGTTCAATGTGGGGTTCGGCCTCCTGGCCGGGCTGGTTTTGCTGTTCATGGGGTTGTGATATGGACAGGGAAGAGGAGATTTCAAGAGTGGCAAGGAAGGTGGAGTCCTGCAGGAAGTGCAGCCTGTACAAGACAAGGAACAGGACTGTTCTGGGCTCGGGCAGCCTTGATGCCGGGATAATGTTCATTGGCGAGGCCCCCGGATTCAATGAGGATTTGCAGGGAAAGCCCTTTGTGGGCAGGGCTGGCGAGGTGTTTGACGAGCTGCTGAAATCAGTCGGACTGGAGAGGAGGGAGGTTTACATCGCGAACGTGCTGAAGTGCCGCCCGCCCGGGAACAGGGGTCCGGCAAAAGAGGAGATAAGGGCCTGCACTCCCTATCTGGATGAGCAGATTTCGGTAATAAGGCCAGGGGTCATAGCGACCCTGGGGAGCTTCTCCATGTCCTATATATTCGGGAAGTTCGGTCTGAAAGAGGATAAGATAAGCAGGATACACGGAAGGGTCTTCAGGATAAGCAACCTGGCCGGGACAAGGAAGATTGTCCCCCTCTATCACCCTGCTGTTGCCACGTACAACGCCGGGATGAAGCCCACCCTGCTCGAGGATTTCAGATCCCTTGGTAAGGAATAGTTTCTCTTTTCTGCAGTTCACACAGCAGCCCCCACGGCAAAGAAGGTGGCGAACATCAGGGCGACCTTTCCGATGAGCTTTATCAGTATGTTCAGGCTCGGGCCTGAGGTGTCCTTGAAGGGGTCCCCCACGGTGTCGCCAATCACCGCTGCCTTGTGGACATCCGAGCCCTTTCCGCCGAGGTTCCCTGCCTCTATGTACTTCTTGGCATTGTCCCAGGCGCCGCCTGCATTGGCCATCATTATGGCCATGAGGAAGCCTGTCATCAGGGCCCCTGCCAGGAGGCCTCCCACAGAGGCCGCACCCAGGGTCAGGCCGAGTATCACAGGCACTGCTATTACAATCAGTCCGGGCACAATCATCTGCCTGATTGCGCTGCGCGTGGCTATGTCCACGCACCTTGCATAATCAGGCTTGGCCTTGCCGGACATTATGCCCTTTATCTCCCTGAACTGCCTCCTGACCTCGTTTATTATCTCGAACGCGCCCGAGCTCACAGCCCTCATGGTAAGGGCAGAGAACAGGAAGGCGAGCATGGAGCCTATCATGAGGCCCACCATGACATTGGGGTCGGTTATGTTTATCACATCAAGCCTGGCAATTGCAAAATAGGTGGCCAGCCAGGCCAGGGCAGAGAGGGCTGCAGAGGATATTGCAAAGCCCTTGCCTATCGCGGCGGTGGTGTTGCCCACAGAGTCCAGGGCCTCGGTCTTCTCCCTTACGTCCTTTCCCAGGCCGGCCATCTGTGATATTCCTGCGGCATTGTCCACTATGGGGCCGTAGCAGTCTATTGAGAGCAGGATTCCGAGGTTCGCCAGCATGCCCACTGATGCTATTGCTATTCCGAACAGGCCCGCGTAGTAGTATGATATCAGGGTGGCCAGGGAGATCAGGATTATGGGTATCACAGTGGACATCATGCCCACTGAAAGGCCCTCTATTATGTTTGTGGCAGGGCCGGTCTGGGAGGACCTGACTATGCCCTGGACAGGGCCCCTCTTGTCAGAGGTGTAATATTCAGTGGTCTTGCCTATCAGGAAGCCCGCTATCAGGCCTGATACCAGGGCCAGGAAGACCCCGAGGTCGTTCAGGACGTACATGGTCACGAAATAGGCAGCTATCACCATCAGGACGTTGCTTACTATCACCCCCCTGTTGAGCGCACCCCTGGCAGCGGATGTTTCCTCCTGGAAGCTCTTGGGCTCCCCCGAGGATCTCACGAAAAAGCTCCCTATCATGGAAGCTATTATGCCAGCCCCTGCAAGGAGCATGGGGAAGATAAGGCCGGCCTGGCCGAATACAAGGACCCCCAGTATCATGGATGCCAGTATGGCAGAGACATAGGACTCGAAGAGGTCAGAGCCCATCCCCGCGATGTCCCCCACATTGTCCCCCACATTGTCAGCTATGGTTGCGGGGTTCCTGGGGTCGTCCTCGGGGATGCCCTTCTCGACCTTTCCCACCAGGTCTGCTCCCACGTCAGCTGATTTGGTGAATATGCCCCCACCCACCCTGAGGAACAGGGCTATGGAGGAGGCACCGAAGCCGTAGGCAATCAGTATCTCGGGGTCCGGGGTCACTGAATAGAGGATGGTGAATACGGCTAAAAGGCCTGCAAGGCCGAGCCCGACGACAACAAAGCCCATAACTGAGCCGCCTGAAAAGGCTATCTTCAGGGCCCCTGAGAAGCTGGTCCTGGCTGAGTTTGCAGCCCTTACATTGGAATTAGTGGCAATCCTCATGCCTATGTATCCAGCAAGCGCGGACACGACGCTGCCCACCACATAGCTTGCTGACACGTAGAGGCCGAAGAGGAGGCCCAGAATGAGCGCGACCACCAGAACGAACACAGAAAGTGTCCTGTACTCCCTATTCAGGAAGGCCATGGAGCCCTCCTGGATGGCCCTGGCAATCTCCTTCATCTTTTCGGTTCCTGGCTCCTGGGAGTTCACGCTCCTTGCCAGGTATCCGGCAAAGAGCAGGGCCAGGATGGCTGACAAAAAAATGAGTCCTTCGAACAGCATGGTCCTCACTTCTCTATAAATTGAGAGGCTGTATTTAAATATCTTTCTGAATCAAAACCAGGCCCTAGCCCTCACATTATTGGTTTCGGGTGCAGGAGGTTTTCAGCCATCTGACTCAGAACCGGGCATCCCCATGGGCGGCTTTCCCCTTCCTTCTCCTCAAGAGGAGGTATGCCGCTACCGATATCAATACCAGAAGGATGCACATGCCTGTTACTGGGTCAAGGAACACGTCTGTGAACGGGCTGCCCTCTTCGGGCTCCCCGAGGCAGGCGCCGCCGGCGCAGCCGAACTCGCAGGTCCCGATTCCCCTCCACTCTCCGCTGGCGTCGCATTCAAACACGTCATCACCAAGGCAGGTGGTCTCTCCCTCGGTGCAGCCCCCTGGAAGCACGCTCTCGGTTCCGCACTCCTGCTCCTCCGCAGGCCTGCCCTCCTCTGTATCGCACTCATTCACGTCAAGGCATTCCCTGCTCTGGGAGCCCTCAAGACATTGTGACCATGAGGAGCACTGCCAGTCAGGCACGCATTCCGGGGGCGTGTAGGTGCCGCCGCCCCCGCCGTTTCCGCCGTCGCCGTCTTCCTCGCAGCCCTCGTCAGTGGAGCCGTCAAGGTCATTGTCCTTCCCGTCACATAGCTCCGGAGCCCCGGGATAGATTGTGTTGTCGCTGTCATAGGGGTCGTCCCCTCCGCATGCAATGTCGTGGTGGCCGTCGCCGTCGTAATCAGGGCACCCTTCAATAACAGTCACCTGCGACGGGCCAAGAATGGCCTCCTCCTGGGACATCCCCTCGAACAGGTATTCCCCGTACCAATCGTGGCTGCCTGTGCTGTTGGGGGCCCGCAAAACGTAACTGTACTGGGTGTCCTGGGCATTCTCGATTACAGTGATTTTCAGGAAACCTGCCTGCATGTCCTTGAGGCCCCCGTTGTCAACAACAACCCACAGGTTCGGGTACTCCTCCTCAAGGGCATAGGAATCCTCCTGGGATTCGTTGACATCCACGGTAAGCGTGACCGTGAGAAGGCTGCTCACTATGACGGTGTCATTTGAGAAGCCCCTGGTCACTGTTCCTGCCGAGGCCAGGGGCAACATAAGCAGAATGGCCAATAGGAGGGATGGAACTGTTTCTCTGAACATCTGTTATTCACTGGTTTTCTTTAACTGCCTGAACGGGCATGATACGATTATATTACCGGAATATTTATTAAAGGGTATTAAGGAAAACCCCATCATGCGCAACCAAAAAACGGGCGGGCCGGGGCCTGCAGAATCCCTGCCCCAGTGCATCAACAGCCACTGGTTAAAGAGCAGTGCAATCTGATTTAAATAATTGATTGTCAATTATTATAAAGGAGGAGTGGAGGAGTTATAGTATGCAGTTCACGGAAGGGGCAGCAGCACTGCCGTGGTATGTTCTTCCCGGAGCAAGAGCCGGGGCTTACATAAGAGCGGAAGGCCTGGACAGGGAAAACGCATACGCCCGGGAAGAGAGGCTCGCCAGGGAAATCGGCCCCGAGTTCGACCGCGGGGTCTACAGGCAGCAGATGGCAGAGCTGAAGTCCAGTAGCGAGGTATTTGACAGGGCTGTCTACAAGGCCTTGGATGGTTCTCTGGGGAAAGAAAGTATAGATAGGGCCCTGGATATCCTGAACTCCTGTTACAGGAACGTGAGGTTCGTGGGAAGGGTGGATGGGATTTCTGACAAGGAGCTTGAGAATCTGATGGAAGCAGACGGGATAATGGAGAACGGTGAGCATGCCTCCATAGCCGACTGGTCCGATGCAGGGGGCTATAAAGGCACTTTTCATGAAAAGGGACCGGTTCGGAAGATAGGAAAGTGGGTTGGAATACTTGGCGTGCCTGTCATAGCCGGTCTTACAACAGCCGTCTTGTCAAACGCCCAGACCAATGACGGTTATATTGTCATTAATTGGTGCCACAACACAGAGCCAGACCTCCATAACTACAACTCTTACCTTATTGAGGAGGAGGAAATGAATAACAATCCCTCAGTATTGGACCCTAGAAACGGCGGGAGTGTGTATAACTGGTGGCAGCAATATGTACCCAAGGACAGGAATTTCTTTCATCTCATGGGATTGGAGGTTGGTGAGATATATCATATGAGCCTTACTGCAGAAGTTGATGGAGGTATTGAGTCTAATCCTGCTGCAAACGAGCCCATAGGGGTTGCCAAGCGGCCGGGAAACATCTATACGGGTCCTGGTTCTGAGAATGATATCGACGGTTATGACGTAAGGGAGTTCAGGAAGGCGTACTACAGCAGGTATGGTGACGGGACTGGGAAATATAACCCGCTGTGTGATCTTGATGCGGACCTTGATGTGGACTCAAGCGACTACAGAATCCTCTTGAATAACATGCGCTACAACCCGACACAGCCCAATCAGATGGGCCTTGAATATGTTGACAACAGCCTGATGGTTGAGTTTGATTTTTGCGATATCTGATATACCAAGGGGACTTGAAATGTCCTGGAGGTAATCTGCAGCATGAAAAAGATTATCATTCTAATCGCTTTTGCAGCTCTTGTCCTGTTATCCCAGGAGGGACTCTGTTATACGTTTGTTGAACAGGAGCCTGTACAGGACAGCGTGCGTCTGGTGCTTAACCAGCAGGAAAGCCAGGGGGATATTGTTGCCTTGGATGTTGTGGCTTATGACGTTCCCAGCATCGATTCCGCTGTATTTGATCTGGATTTCGATTCATCTGTGATTAAATGGGAAGGTATTCGGCTGAATGACCCTGATGGTTTTCTCAAGGGAGATTTCTTTGACAGTTCCGCGTGGTATACAATAAGGAATGATATGGATGTAAACGGTACGGTCAATGCCAACAAGCTTGTCGTTGGCGTGATTGGGGATATCGATAATCCTGTGAGCGGAAACGGAAATTTTATAACCATAGTGTTCCGAATCACCGGAACCGGGAGCAGCACAATATCATTTTCGAACAACAACCTCATCATGCCGGATGACACCTTCACCAGCACATCATGGCTCGGAGGTACAATCCAGATTAATGAAACCCCTGAATACCAGCAGCCCCAGAATGACCCGCCCTTGGTTACGCTAATGGACCCTCCCGACGGCACTGTATTCACCGAGAAGGATTTGGAGCTCACCTGCTCTGCTGATGATGATTACGGCCTGAAAAATCTCTCCCTTTATACTGACATCTCTGGCTCATGGTCCCTCCACGGGTCAGTTGATGCCGGTGACACCTACTGGGTTGAAACCTTCTACCTGACAGGGCTTGGAGACGGAACCTACAGGTGGAACTGTCTAGCACATGATGACATCTTGCAGGGCGGATGGGCAAGCGAGGACTCTTACTTCACAGTCAGCCTTCCTTCTGATTCAGAGCCGCCTGTCATAAGCAATGACCAGGTCTCAGGGGACCTTGTTTCAGGAACAGACATCAACATCTCCTTTTCCACTGATGAGCCTGCTACATGCAGGTATGCCACGAGCCAAAATATAGGCTATGAAAAAATGAAGGAGGATTTCACCACAGAACCTTCCACCTTCCATTCAATCCTGGTTGACCTTTCCACGAACTGCAGCTACAAATATTTTGTCAGGTGCAAAGATGCTTCTGGGAACGCAAACGAAGAGGACTATGAGATATCATTCTCCCTGGGCAACGCCTCCCAGGACACCGAGCCCCCTGTGCTGCTGGGGCTCTCCCCTGCAACGAATCTTGAATACGGAAGAAGGTACACCACAATAAGAATTGCCACTGAGGAAACCGCCGAATGCAGAATCTCTAACAGCTCTGGCAAGCCATTCGGTTCCATGGAAAGCTTTGCCGTGACCGGTGCGTACAATCATTCCCATACAATAACGGGGCTTGCAGAAGGCAGGAACCATACATATTACATAAGGTGCAAAGACTATCAGGGAAACGAAAACGCTGATACCCAGGTTAGCTTCTTTGTCTGCTATGAGGTCGACTCGGACTGCAGCAGGGCTGTTGAAATGGCGGAGCTCCTTTCCTACATCGACCGCTGGTACATGAACAACAAGGATGTCAGAATGGTAAAGGTCATGCAGGGAGTGGGCCTCTGGAAGGCAGGCTCTGCCTGAGCTATCGCCTTCTCGCCTTCCAGGCAGCCGCAACTATAAGGGTTATTATTGCAAGGATTACCAGGCCGTAGAGGCCTATAACGGGGTCAAGGAACATGCCTGTTATCCCTCCTCCGGATGATTTGCACAGCCCGTTGGAACATTCCTCTTCGCATGTCTGGACCATTACCCAGCTGCCTCCGTCTTGGGAACATACCAGCAAGTCGTTGCCGTCGCACTTCTTTTCTCCTTGTTCGCATATCTTTACATAGCATTCCTGTTCCTCTGCTGGCCTGTTCTCATCGGTTCCGCAACTGTTCAAATCAGTGCATACTCTTACCTGCCTGCCATTGATGCAGTCAAGCCAGTCTGTACATGACCAGTTCTCAACACAGGTCGTTCCTCCCCCGGGTGGGGCCCCTCCACCACTGCGGCCCCCGCCCCCTGAGCTGCCGCCACCAGGTGGGGATGTTATGGTTGCGGAGAGGTCTAGCTGGGTGGATGCACCATTTTCAAAGGTGTATTCGGCTGCCTTGACACCGCTGACATAGAACTCTATTGTCTTTC
>DAOVGQ010000067.1 GCA_030672315.1 Candidatus Aenigmatarchaeota archaeon
AATATCCAGGCTCCTTATGAAATGGTTCGCAGTGAGCGGGTCTATATAGAGTTCAGAGACCCTTTTCCCTATCCTTGTGGCCCTGAGCTCAATATCCCTTCCCAGGGAGGCCGCGCTCTGGAAGGGCCCCACATCCTCCTGGGCCCTGCTCGTCGTGATGAATCCGAACCCCTCAAGCATCAGGACAATCCTGTCCAGAATCGCTGCCAGTCCTGCCGAGTCCTCGTACTGGTGCGCATAGAATGTCCTTGAAAAGAACTCCATGAGCCCTGACCTGGTGGGTGTCACCCCTGATGAAATCAGGGCCAGCACATGGGTCCTCAGGACAGGCTCCACCCCGAGCTTGGAATAGACCCTTTCCGGCTCGCCCTTTATGTAGTTATCCCAGGCATACCTGGCATCATCCTCGCTCCCTGCGAGCAGTATGGCCTGGCCCTCTGAGTCGTACATGGGCCTCCCTGCCCTTCCGCACATCTGCTGTATCTCCAGAACGGGGATAAAGTCCATCCCCGAATGGGAACTGAACCTCCTCATGTCCCTTATTATCACCCTCCATGCGGGCAAATTTATGCCAGCTGCAAGAGTCGGAGTTGCGGTAATCACCTTAATCAGCCCCGATCTAAAGGCCTCCTCAATCTTCCCCCTCTGCTCACTGGTGAGGCCTGCATGGTGAAAGGCCACACCGTTCCTTATGCACCCTGCCAGCCTCTCGCACTGCACAGTAGGATGCCCCAGGATATGGAGAACCCCCTCTGCTACCTTCCCAAGCTCTTTCCTGTCCTTGGGCGGAAGTGTCTTTCCCACAAATCTGCTGGCCTTCTCTGCAGCCGACTCTGCATTCCTCCTTGTGGATATGAAGACCAGGGCCTGCTTCTTCCTTTCCAGGGTCTGCTCCACAAGCTCCTTGAGGTCAGCCTCGTCCGGGTCGAGCTCTATCCCCCCCTCTGGAAAGAAACTGACCTTGTTATCAAAGCAGACCCCCCTGAAGAGCTTCACAGGCCGCCACTCAGACTTCACTGCAGAGGCGTCCAGCCACTCTGCAATCTCCTCGTGGTTGCTTATCGTTGCTGACAGTGCAAGAATCCTGAGGTCTATACCCTGCCTCAGCCTGGTCAGAACGACCTCCAGAGTGGGCCCCCTGGAGGGGTCATCCAGAAGGTGTATCTCATCCGCAACAACGAGGCCTATCTGTCCTGCCCACCCCACCCCGTGCCTGAGCAGCGAGTCCATCTTCTCACTGGTGACAATTATCAGGTCGTACTTCCCCAGCCACGGGTCCGAGGAGTCCCTGTCACCCACAGACAGGGCAACCCTTATCCCCAGGGGCTCGTACTTCTTCCTGAACTCCTCATACTTCTCACTGGCCAGGGCCTTGAGGGGGACAATATAGACTACCTTCCTGTTCTCCCTTATTGTCCGGAGCGCAGCAATCTCTGCAATCAGGGTCTTGCCCGAGGCAGTGGGAGCGGCCACAACCATGTTCCTCTCACTCAGCAGACCCTTCTTAATGGCAAGCTCCTGGACAGGATTTGGTTTATCAAAACCCGAAAGCTCCAGCACCTTCTTCACAGCATCAGAATCCGCACCCCTGGAAATCATAGAAAGTATATTAATCATAAAGCAATAAATAAACCATGAAGCCCGCTGTTTTTGTCAGGGAAACCGATGACAGGAAGGCCTTCACCCAGACAATTCTCAAGCGCTTCCAGAGGGAGTGGTCCGGCAAGAGGGTCTTTGTCAAGCCCAACATAGTCTCCCATGAGAGATACCCCACGACAACCCACCCGGAAGTCCTCAGGGAGGTCCTCAGGGCCCTCACAGAGAGGGACTGCGAGGTCATAGTGGGTGACGGGCCCGCTCCAGACGCAGGCAACTCAACCCGGATAATAGAGCACCACCGCCTCCAGAGAGTCTGCGGAGAGTTCGATACAGAACTCTGCAACCTCCACGATGAGCCCTTCAGGAAGGTCATGACCAGGACAGGCTACAAGCTCAGGGTCTCTTCTGTTCCCTTCTCCTACCAGTACCTGATATCCCTCCCAGTGATAAAATACCACGGCAATGTCAGGCTTACCGGTGCTCTCAAGAACCTCTTCGGCTTCCTGCACAACCGGGAGAGGCTCCTTATGCACACGGGGCTCAAGAATATCCACAGGGGAATCGCAGAGCTCCACAATGTGTTCAAGGCCAACCTCACCATCATGGACGGGGCCAGGACCATGAGGATGGCCCAGGAGCTCCGCCACGGCGGCAAGGCCATGAGGTTCGGCTACATGTTCGCTGGCCAGGACCCAGTGGCCCTGGACTGCGCAGGCCTCAAGCTCCTCAGGAACATCCTCCTCGAGCTCGAGGGCCTCGAGCCCAAGGACATCGGCCACATCACCCAGGCCATAAGGCTGGGAATAGGCAGCCCTGACTACAGAAGGGTTGCGGTGTAGGTCAAAAACTATTTAAAGCCCGCTCCCAT
>DAOVGQ010000022.1 GCA_030672315.1 Candidatus Aenigmatarchaeota archaeon
AAGCCTGGCCTACGGGCAATCTGCCGATACCAGCTGGACTGTGACAGGAGATATTGCAGGCAACTACCTTGGCCAGATAGAGCTCACAACCCAGGGAACCAACACTGCCCAGAACGAGGACACTACAGGCATCCTTGTCAAGTCCCCTGCCACCATAGTGGGCGGCATATCCTGCTCTGCCACGGACTCCAAGGTTATCAAGTCAGACTTCGATGTAACGGTTACTGTTCAGAACCTTGGCGACCTCGAGGCCACTGGCATATCCATCAACCTCACCTCTGACCCCTCAGACATCTCAATCACAAATCCCAAAACCATATCCTCCATAGACGGGGGAGAATCCGGCGAAAAGACATACTCCTCTCTAAGCACAACCCAGGAAACAACCTATACATTCACGGCCACCGTGACCTCTGACAATGCCGGCTCTGACACAGCCGAGTGCACAACAGAAACCGTATCCAGCCTCCCCGACGGCTATGTGTGCACAAGCAGCTCTCACTGCACCTCGGGCTGCTGCTACAGCTCCATCTGCAGGCCATATTCCTACTGCGAAGCTGGAGATGGCAACGGCGGAGGTGGCGGTGGCGGAGGCCTCCCTTCAGAGAAGAACGCCACCAGAAGACCCGACCTCATACCAGGGGTGGGCCTTCAGAACAACACAAAACTCCAGGCAACCATCCAGAAGGTCCTGGGCCTTGCAAACATGTCCGAGCAGGCCATTCAGAACATGCTCAGGCTCTCCGAATCCATCTCGAGCCAGGTCCAGATGACCAGGAACTTCAGGTCCGCAAACAGGACCTCCACCATGGAGACCAGGCTGGCCTACTCTGGAAACCAGAGGGCCGTGAACTTCATGCTCTTTGACACGGTTCCCAAGGACTTCGCACGGCACGCCAACAACATAACCATCACAGCCCCCGGCGCGACCCTTGAGGTGGTCGAGGCCGACCCTGAATACCTCTTTGCCTACCCCCAACTCGACCCGGGCCAGGAGGTTGTGATAACCTACTCTGTTGGCGCAACAGTGAGCGAATCTGTAATAGACAGCTTCTCTGGAGAGGTCTATGCCCAGGCCCTTGAGGAGCCCCCAGTCACGCTCTGCACAGAGGGAGAGACAAGGTGCTCCCTGAACGACCTCCAGGTATGCCAGAACGGCGCATGGGTCTTCCAGGAGACCTGCCAGTACGGCTGCTCCGGCGGGGCCTGCAACACCGTCCCCCCAGCAGGCCTAGAGGACTACACCTGGATAATCATAGCCGCGGTGGCCATTATAGCTGTGATAGGCCTGGCAGTCATTTTCCTGAAAAGGAAGTCATCAGTCAGGACAGGACCCACACAGACCAAGAAAGCCCCTGAACCCCTTACCCCTGGCCAGCAGCCCTACCGGCCAGGGACCTCCCAAACCCTGCATTCTGCCTACGACAGGCTCCGCCGCTCTGATTACAGGTTTACCGAGGAAGAATAAATGGGGCCGCCGAGACTCCCACACACCTTTTCCGTAGACGCTTTTGCATGCTCACACCGAAAAGGGTCTTTGAACTCGGGTCTGGAGCTTTTCTTCAAGCCCTTCTCCCATGGAAGTTGAGCGAAACGAAGTGAAGTGAGACTCCTTTTTGCTCAAGCTTTTTCTTGAAAAAAGCTTGTCCCGAAGCTCCGATGCTAGACCAAGCTACACCACGGCCCCATACCTGATTTATTAACCATCCAATTTAATAATAAATATGCCCCGAAAGTCCCAGGCCGTTGTAAAGGCCGACCGGAAGCTCATTTCTCCCTCCTACACCCGCTCCTATGATGCTGTGATAGAGCGGGGCCAGGGGGCCTGGCTCTGGGACATAGACGGCAGGAAATACCTGGATTTCTCAGCAGGCATCGCCGTGGCCAGTGTCGGTCACTCAAACCCCGAGGTTGTCAAGGCCGTGAAGAGCCAGGCCGACAAAATCCTGCACAATGCAGGGACGGATTTCTATAACAAGCCGGGTGTGGACCTGGCCGGGGAGCTTGTAAAGATAACCCCGGGCAGGTTCCCCAAGAAGGTATTTTTCACCAACTCCGGGACAGAATCCGTGGAGTGCGCCTTCAAGCTCTCAAGGTGGCACACCAGGAAGCCCAGAATGGTATCATTCCTCGGGGCCTTCCACGGAAGGACCTACGGCTCCATGACCCTCTCGGCCTCCAAGCTCACCCACAGGGACCATTTCGCTCCCCTTGTCCCGAGCGTCACCCATGCCCCCTATGCATACTGCTACCGCTGCCCCATGGGAGAGGAGCCCGAATCCTGTGGCATGGAATGCCTGGCCTACCTTGAGGAGCAGATTCTCGGCAAGATAGTCCCTCCAGACGAGGTTGCAGCCATGGTTGTGGAGCCTGTCCAGGGCGAGGGCGGCTACATAGTCCCTCCAAGGAAGTTCCTCCAGGGCCTCCAGGCCCTGTGCAGGAAGAACGGCTTCCTCTTCGTGGCTGATGAAATCCAGAGCGGCTTCTGCAGGACAGGGAAGTGGTTCGCCTCAGAGCACTTCGGCATCACCCCTGACATCATCACCCTGGCCAAGGGTATTGCAGGGGGCATGCCCCTCGGCGCCTGCGTGGCCCGTGCAGATGTCATGGACTGGCCTCCTGGGGCCCATGCCTCAACCTTCTCTGGCAATCCCCTCTCCTGCCAGGCCTCCCTTGCCAGCATAAACTACATGAGGAAGCACAGGCTTGCCCTTAATGCTCAGAAGCTGGGAAACCACACCCTTAAGTTTCTCAGGGACCTCCAGGAAGAGGTCGGGCTTATAGGTGATGTCCGCGGTCTCGGCCTTATGATAGGCATAGAGCTGGTTAGGAACAGAAAGACCAGGGAGCCGGCCAAGAAGGAGGCAGCCCGCGTCCTCAACAAGTGCTTCAAGAAGGGCCTCCTGATGCTCTCCTGCGGCGAGTCCACTGTCAGGATTATGCCGCCTCTTGTCATAACCAGGGAGGAGCTTGACAGGGGCCTGGAGATCCTGTCAGGTGTCCTGAAATCACTGAAATAGATTTTGGCCTGAAAGGCTTGCAAGCAGTCTATATATACACTG
>DAOVGQ010000037.1 GCA_030672315.1 Candidatus Aenigmatarchaeota archaeon
ACAAATATCCCGGGCACGGGGTTTATCTTCTGGCTCACAAACCGATGGTATGATATGATTTTGATGAGCCTGGGCTCACGCCTTCCAAAACCCTCGCCCTGGCTCACATCGAATTGCCGCTCCTCACCACTCTTCATCTGGAGGAGATGCTTCTCCACACCCGGCACTGTCATGCCTGAGCCCAGTATAACAAGGACAGGACCATAACTCTGCCTGGGGTTGTGGATGCCCTCCTTCCTAGCCGCGGCCTCGTCTGTAAGGTCAAAAACCTCGCCTGTCAAGGCTATCCTGCCAATGTAATCTATCCTGAGGAAGTCTCCCTTGTGCATGAAATCACTTTGTTGGGGGTTATTTAAATTGTTGGTGGTTCTCTTTGGCCGGGCTGGCAGGTGCTGTTGCATCAGATTTTATTGATGCTCCTGCACTCTGTGTATATCTCCAGGGTCTGATAAAATCTCTGGAACTTGCCTGAAAGGAAGACCCGGTCACCCTCCCTGATGTCTATGGACCCGCTGTATTTGGAGCAGAAGACCTTGACCTCGCTCTGGCCGTCAGAGACATAGAACTGCTGGTATTCATAGCCCTTGTCAGAGGTAAAGTCATCAGCCACCCTGGAAACATTCCCTGACAGGGAGATATACTGGTTAAGGGGCATGTCATCAAGGAGCTCGGTGACACTCTTGTATTCAAGCGTTGGATAGAGGCTCTCGAAGGGGTCTGAGAAGCTGTAGCTTGAGAGCTCACCTGACACTGCAGCTATGGCCAGGGCTACGGATATGAAGCCGGCCATCATAAGGAACCTGAGCATGTTCTCATCCATATATATCACCATCCGTTCCCTTCGGGAACGGCAAGCACTGTATCACCATCCGTTCCCTTCGGGAACGGCAAGCACTGCATCACCCTCTGGCCTTTCAGGCAGGCAATCACCCTCTGGCCTCCCTTGGGGCTTCAAGGTTGACGCTGAAGGCCCTGTGGGCCCAGCCCTGGAAGCCGTCAGAGCGGTAGAGCAGAATCGCTGCCAGGGAAAAGATGATTATCCCCAGGTTGGCGAATATGTTGTTGTAGACAGCAAGGTTCAGGGTGTAGTACACAGGCAGGGGGTAGAGCAGGGGTATGCCAGAGGGGGTTATGATATCAAGGAGCAGGTGGGAAAGGAAGCCCGTGCCAAAGGCAAAGGTGGTGGAGCTGTCCACAATAAGGTAGAGGAAGACCACGCACACGGCCAGGAAGAACGGCGTGTGGATAATTCCCCGGTGCACAAAGGGGAAGCCGTACTGGAGGAGCAGGTCCAGGTCAGGGATGATTCCGCCTATGGCCATGGGAATCCTGGGGAGCCTCAAAATATGAGCGAGGGCTAGGGCAAAGAGGAGGTGGGTGGGGCCGAGCATGGGAATCATCTATTAATTGGGGGTTTCCTTTTTATGTGTAGGCTTGGGGACTGGGTGGAAAAATATAACGGTGTTATATTTGCGGGTATGCACAGGGGCATAACACTGTTATATTTATAAACCTTTCCTGCAATTCTAATCAAGTGTGAATCTTATTGGTAAATCAGTACTTGCCGTCCCTTCGGGACGGATGGTGATGTTGATGAAACCCGTATGCGAGGTCATGGTGATGGAGATCCTGCCCGGCATCCGGGCCATGGTGGCCAGGAAGCTTGTTGAGAAGCACGATTTCTCCCAGAAGGCCGCTGCCGAGAGGCTCGGGACCACCCAGCCGGCGATATCCCAGTACAAGAGAAGGCTCAGGGGCTCCGGCCTGGACTCCCTTCAGGGAAGCCCCAGGCTTATCGAAATGATTGACTCCATAGCAACAGGGGCTGCCTCGGGCAGGCTTTCCCAGGAGGAAATCAGCGAGGAGTTCTGCTCTGTCTGCAGGTTCATGCGCTCCTCAGGCCTGGCCTGCGATTTCCACAGGAGGATGTACCCCTCCCTGGAGAACTGCACAATCTGCATGGAAAAGGCTGCAAGAAAGGACTAGATTTGAATTAAACTAAAAGTCACTAGAATCTGTTTATGAACTTATGGATATTCTTAGTGTCTTGAGCGTCTTATAAATATCGGATTTGGCTTGCCTAATGCCTTCTATGTTAACGTTTTTTGCTGACTCTGCGAGCAGGGAAGCAAATCTGCTTTTGTAAGGATTAGGCATATTTTCAAGCCCCCTCCTGGCATCGCCCAGAGCAGCAGCAACATCTTCAGCCCAAGGCTTGCCTATTGCAAAATGATATTTAATCTCTCTACCCACAATTCCCATTGCGTCCTTGTATGGAATTCCTTTACCGCTCATATTACCACCTCTTAGTGACATAATTGTCACTAATTTATAGTGACAATAAGGGTTTATAAAGCTTTCGGTGGCCTGGCTTGTGCTGTTTTGTTGCAAAAATGCACCTCCAAGTTGACAAAATTGTAAAATTAGAGACCACACTGAACCAGCTATGAGAACTCCAGGTGGAGCCTGCCCCTTTCAAACCTCTTTGAGGTGACCGAGAGCCTCTCGGGCTTGGTTATTATCTTGAAGTAGGCCTTGTCCCCTGCACGGGCCCTGACCTCCACAGAGGACTCGAGTTCATTGATTTCTATGTCGCCCTCGGACTTCACATCAGGGAGCTCCATCTCCACTGCCACCCCGGTGCCCACGCTTCTCACCTGGGTCTTGGGCTCCTCTGTGAACCTTGCCGGCCCCTGATGCGGTTTCTCTTCCGGGGCTTTGGGCTTTTCAGAAGGCCCTTCCTCCTGGTCGGCCATCAGGGGAGCTTCCATGCCAAGGTCCTTCATCTCCTCTGCAACCTCCCTCCTGACCTCGTTGCGGTCAAGGTTGCCAAAGGTCTTTACATCCACCCTGGGCTGCTCCCTGTTCCTTCTTGTTATCTTTATTGTGAACCCGGATCTCCTGGGCCTCCCTGTGCCCCTCGGGGTGCCTGTGCCCTCTAGGGTATGGGGTGCCCTGAAAAAGGGGGACAGGTCAAGGACCTCGAACTCCTTGTCAAAGAGCTTGTCCATATCCTTAAACTCCCTCCTGAACCTGGAGAATATGTCGTCAAAGATGGAGCCTCCCCTCTGCTCCAGGCCTGCCCCACAGTTCGGACAGAAGCGCCAGCTCTTCTCTACCTTTCTTCCGCATCTCCTGCAAATCATAGCAACCCTTATTGGTATATATTTTAACAGCGAATGGTTTAAATGTTTGGACACACCTATAAATAAGGTTTTCTGCGGGACCGGTGATTTTTATGGTTTCTACAGCCAGGATGTGCCTTGTGTGCAAGGGCAGCAGGGCCCTGTGCGGCCAGGTGCACTGCCCCCTCATGGCCAGGCTCATGGTCGAGCCCAGGGTCAAGAATCTCCCCATAGACTTCTTCGGGCCCTCAACCTCTGTCTTTGTGGGCAGGATGGGATACCCAAGGGTCAATGCAGGCCCCCTTGCAGCAGTGGAATACAGGGAAAACATCGACAACCCCTCTGCCTGGTTCGGAATGCCCTATACAGAGCTGATAGAGATGCGCTCCATGATGCTCAGGGCCAAGGTCTCCCAGGACATCAGGTCCAGGAACAGGTACGTCCTGGAGAACCAGGAGATTGCGCTGGCAGACAGGCCAACCGATGTGGAGCTCATCTTCAAGAGAAAGCCGCTCTACAGGGTCAGCTTCTCTGACATTGTTCAGCCCATGGGACCCAGCGCTGCACTCCAGAGCATGAGGCTTGCCGAGAACCCGCACATACCAAAAAGGATTGACTACATAGTGAGCGACGACCTCAAGGCCAGCCAGGCAGGTATAACGCTCTACCAGGACGGCCACGACATCTACAGGATATCCAGCATACTTTCATCTGGGGTGCTCGGAAGGAAGGACTCCAGGAAGCTCGTTCCCACAAGATGGAGCATAGTGGCTGTCCAGGACATGGTAGCCCAGGATTTGATAGCGAAGCTCAAGGACTACCCCCATATTGATGGATTCAGGGTCTATTCGAGCGAGTTCCTGGACAACCACTTCGAGGTTATGCTCATGCCGGGCAGCTGGGAGTTCGAGAACTTCGAGGCCTGGGCCCCTGGCTCCATGTGGACAAGCCAGCTCAAGAGTCCCGAGATACTGGAGGAATACGAGCCCTATGAGGGCAGGACAAGGTATGCAGAGCTCCAGGGAGGCGGTTACTATGCGAGCAGGCTTGGCGTGGCCGAGGGCCTCGCCAGGATGGGAAGGCAGGCCAGGGTGGTGGTCTTCAGGGAGGTCTATGAGGGGTACACAGTCCCCCTGGGGAACTGGCAGATTCTTGAGAACGTCCGCAACGCCTTCAGGCAGCCCTTCATGAGGTTTGACACCAAGCAGGAGGCCCTTGAGCACATAGACTCAGGGCTCAGGCTTCCTGTCAAGGACTACATAGTCAGCAGCAGGATGCTAAGGCAGAGGAGGCTGGCTGACTTTACAGTGTAGATATTGCAAAGACAGGGACCTCAGCGTCTAAAATATGTAGGGATACAACAGGGATGTTAGCCAGAAAAGGCCCAGCATTGCCAGAGAGACGACGACTGCTGTGATTAACCATCTCTTGATACCCCGCTTCCAGC
>DAOVGQ010000092.1 GCA_030672315.1 Candidatus Aenigmatarchaeota archaeon
AAGCCCCTCATACCCATGTTTGTAAGGGAGATTGTCCTTCCAGAGGGCTCTGATGTCCAGGACGTCAGGTTCAGGGGGTTCTACAGGAGCTACTGGTGGGTGAAGCCTTTCATTGTCCCGTGGGATGAGTACTATGATGGAGGCTCAGAGGGATTCTCAGGCAGATATCCAGAGGATAAATACTGGTACAGGACCAACACCCTCCTTGACGGGAGAACCCTGGTAAGGGTATATGTTCCTGGTGTGATATACAGCAGGTACAGGACCAGGGTCCTCGCACGGGGAAGGATAGGCCTTGAGTATGAATCGCCTGTTGAGGTTATGGTGAATACAAGCAACATCTGGCTGGGCCAGGCCGAAAGAATCAGGGTGAAGGTCTTAAACAGGGATGATGAGGCCCTTTCAGGCACCCTGTGGATCTGGGTTGGTGGAGAGGAGTATTCCAGGCCCCTTGAGGTGGGTTCGGGGGAGACTGCCAGGGAGGTCTTTAGGTTCACGCCAGGGGAGGCCGGGGAGTATCAGGTAAAGGCCCTGTTTGATTCAGGTGTCTCGGCCGGGCCCAGGTATTCTGACTTCAGTGTTTATAAGCCCTGCAAGTGGTCCTGGAAGAAGCTGCCCTTCTGGCTAAGGAGGCTCCTGTGGTCCTGGAGGGACAGGTGCTGCGACTCTATTGAAGGGCTTTCTGATATTCCTTCTCAAATAACCTGACCGTGGATTCCCAGCTGAAGGAGCGGGCCTCCTCTCTGGCCTGGGTGCCCAGTTTTTTGTAGCGGCCTGGGTTTTTGCAGACCATGAGCATCTTTCTGTAGAGGTCCTGGCTGTCTGGTCTGCAGGACAGGCCGGTCCTGCCCGGCCTTATGAAGGGAAGGGAGGTTATGATTATCCTGCCTGAGGCCATGGCCTCCAGGAGGGCCACGGGCTGGCCCCTCTCGGTGCTGGGCAGGACAAAGACATCAGAGGCCTGGAGGGCCTCGCGGGGGTTCATCCAGCCCATGTAGCGTATCCTGTCGGTCTTTTTCTGGAGGATAAGATTGACTACCTTGTTCTTCATGCTGCCCTCCCCGGCTATCATGAGCCGGGCCCTGGGGCATTTCTTAAGGAGAAGGGAGAAGGCCTCGATAAGGATGTCCACGCCCTTGACCTCCTCGAGGCGGCCCAGGAAGAGGAAGCGTGTGTCTCTGGAAGGGGTAGGTTTGAAGTCGTAGTCCTCGAGGTCTATGGCATTGCTCAGAAGGGTATGGGGTTGTCTGGTTTGCGGGGAAAGGGCCTCCATGGCGGGCCTGCTTATGAAGACTGTCCTCCTTGCCCCCTTAAGGGAGAGCCTCTCAAAGAATTTCAGGATTTCCCGGATAGGGAGGCCCCAGGTAACGATGGTTCCATGGGGGGTGAATATCATGGGTTTTCCGGTGAGCCCGGATAGAAGGGCACCGAAGAAGCCTGCTGTGACAGCATGGGAGTGGATTACATCAATCCTGTGTTTCCTTACAAGGAAGAGTGCCCTGAAGAAGCCGAGGAAGTTGAGGCTGAAGGCCCTCATATACTTGTTGGGGATGTAGCTGGTCCTGTATATGTGGATGTTGCCTTGGTTCTCTGTTCTGGGCTGGCCAGGGAACCGCCTTGTGATTATGAATACTTCATGGCCACGTCGGGCGAGATATTTGGAGAGCTTCTCGACCATGAACTCGATTCCCCCTCCGGCCTTGGGGTCGTGGCCCGCGCTCACCCCGAAGGGGTACTCCTTGCTTCCCAGCATGAGGATTTTCATGTTTAGAGTTTAACAGGGAGAAATAAAAGAGTACAGCTAGACACAGAATAATGGAAGGTATAACAGAGCTGTGTATGGAAGTCCCCCGGAGTTCCGAAGGGGAACTCCTTTTTGCTCCAGCTTTTTTTTGAAAAAAGCTGGCTAGCCGTACTCCCTCCAGGAGTGCTTGCACTTGGTGCACCTCAGGAAAAGGGTGGGTGCCTCGTCATTTGACCTGGTCTGCTGTATCCACCAGACAGCCTCCTTGTTGCCGCACTTGGGGCACACAACCTTGGTCTTGGGAAGATACTCCTCGTTCTTTTCTATTATAACTACATCCTCCAGGGGGTTCTTCTCGACCTCCTCTGCTATCTCAAGGGGTTTGTAGTCCTCTATCTTGAAGCCGCACTTCCTGCAGGTCAGTATGGTCTTGCTGCCCTGCTTCTTTGCCACCATGACACTCCCGCACTTGTTGCAGAAATCCATTCAAACACCTCCGAGTTGATGGAGACCTGTAAAGGTCCGCCCCCCGATATACACCAGACCAAACACTGCAAAACCCAGCAACAGCCACAGTATGTTTGGCATAAGGTATTGTGTCATTCCAATCTTGATCCAGCCCAGGTAGGGCATTATCATCACTACCCTCCCGTGCACTTGGGAGTAGGATATGCTCTTCTCATAGGAGAGCTGGCCTGAGTTGGCATCGCCCTTGGTCTGGAAGGTCCCGTCGCTGTTTATAGACACTATCCTGTGTACTATGGGGGTCCCGCCCGAGGGCTGGTCGAAGACTATAACATCACCCATGGAGAGCTGCTCCTGGGGAATCCCCTGGAGAACCAGCATGTCTCCCATGTGGACTGCCGGCACCATGGAGTTGGACTCCACTGCAACTATGGGCATGTCAGTGGACAGTGCAAGGGCGAGGCCCTGATTTATTCCCAGGGCAAGGACTATTCCGACTATTATATAGAAGGGGCTTGAATTCGAGTATCTGGACCAGGTTTTTTTGTTCATTCGGCCTCCGGGACCTCTCGGGTAAAGCAGATAGGCATGTTTAGGGGGTAAACATCTTCATTTAATGGCCTTTGTGTATTTAAATTAATACCCATGGGAGTTATCTAGCTTCCTTAACCTCTGGGTGCTTCATTCCCTTCATTTTCTTGGTTATATAGCCTGCCAGGACATTCCTGACCCTCTTGGATTTTATCTCTGTTATGTCCCCGAGGGCCTTCTTGTTACTGTCGAAATCCGGGGAAAACTTCTTGATGTGATCCCTTATCAGGTCGTTTCCTAGTGTCTTGATTGCGATGCTCTTAACTCTTCCCATGGTATCACCTTGTATGGGACGGGTGGGAATTTCATAAGCTCTTTTCTTTTGGAAGTTTAGTTGCTTTAGCTTATTTTGAACCCACGACTCCCTCAACCTAAGCTTGTTTTTCAACATGCCTAGTATGGTAGCTGCCAGCTCTGTCTTCAGCTTCACAAGCATAAACCTATAACAGGTTTGTACTTCATGTGCTCTCCCGGACTGAGCTACCGTCCCTTCCTAGGAATTACCGTCCCAGGCCGTTCAATTTCCTATGTTTCTTTTTATTCATTTAAAAAGGTTTAGTGGGTTATAAAGCCCATGTCATGGACCCTCTTGTCTATTACCCTTCCTGTCTCCCTGAACCTGTTTATCTCGGTCATGAAGCCGGGAATCCTGGTTGCATAGTGCTCACTGCAGAGGTAGACCGTGGCCAGGGGCCTCCTGTCCCTGGTTATCCTGTTCTCCTCGTACAGGGTGACCTTCTTTACAGGGAGCTTGCCGCATCCACGGATGTTGCAGAGCTTGCTCCTCCTCTGGAGCTCA
>DAOVGQ010000003.1 GCA_030672315.1 Candidatus Aenigmatarchaeota archaeon
ATGGCCAGTCAAGGGTCAGCATGACAGTATCTGTCTGGCCGCCCAGATTGGTCACCATGACTTCAATGTCACTCAGGACGGCATCCGGGCAGCTTGATATCCTGTCTGGGGGGTGCTGTCCTGTAGAAACCTGAAGGTCTAGACTGGCTGCCATGACACTCTGCGCTAACAAAAGCAAAAATATTAAAGAATAGGCTGTTCCAGAAAACTTTTTAACCATAGCAGTTTATGAGCAAAAAATTTTATAAACCCCACAGCAAAAGGCTTATAAAACTATCGCTTCTCGAAGGTTGCCTCATCCTCTGATTTGAGGCGCCTGATACCGAACCATGCAAGCAGGGCTGCTGCTATTACAATAATCAGGATAATTGTATATATGTTGCTGGCTATGGCCACCAGCGCGCCTGTAATCCCGTCGCCTGGCTGGGCACCATGGCTGTCTGCCTGGGCAACAAACACATCCACGCCCTTGGTGAATGTAAGCCCCTCTGTAACAGCCACCACCCTCACAACCAGGGTGTAGCTCCCCGTCTCCTTGGGACTGATGAATACGTATGAGGTCCTGTCCCCCTCCACATTCACTGTCTGTTTGTAGTTCAGCCAGCCCTGGGGAACCCCCTCAACAGATATCGTGAAATCCTGTTTTACATATGAGTGTATGTTTATAGAGATGACCTTGGACTTGTAGAGGTTGACATCCATAGATGCGGGCCGTATTTCCACCTCTGTGGGGGCTGGCTCAGGCCCTGGCTTCGGGCAGTCATATGGGCAGGTTTGCCAGGTTTCACCAGGCTCGCACACCTGGTTGTAGTTGCACACCGAGGGGACAGGCCCGGGTACTGCACCCGCGTATACTATGACTTCTCGGGAATCGCTTGCACCGCAGTCAGAGGAAACAGATGCCCTTATGGTATGCTTTCCTCCATCAAAAACTGCAAAGTTCCATATGCGGGTTACTGCTGAACCAGGTCCGAGGGTGAAGACCTTTCTGCCAAGATAGGTTCCGTCCAGATAGAACTCCATCCTGAAGTCCTCTGTGTAGCTTCCTGTGTTCCTTACAGTTGCCCTGACAAAACCTGTGTGGCCAGGGGCCACGGTCTGTGAATACTCCAGATTCTCCATAGTGAGCGAGCACCCGGGTGACGGACCCGGTCCCGGAACGCCTATGCACCGACTCCCGGAGCATCCCTGGCTGCAGTACTGCCAGTTCTTCCAGACAAGGTCGCAGTCATATGTCCTGTACCTCTTCTGGAGCCAGTTCCCATAGCACCTGTATATATTGAGGTATCCGGGGTCACAGTCCTCCCCTATAATAATGGTTTCTGTCTCTTCATCAGTATCACCGCAATCGGCCTCTGCCCTGACCCTTATTTTATAGGTCTCGCCTTCCTCGAAATCATCATACTCATACCTTATCCTCTCCGAATCCCCCTCATCAATATCTATGTCGTCCTCCTCTACCTTTCTCCCGTCAACATATATCCTGTATTCAACCTCGACGTCATCGTCTCCCCTGTTTCTTATCCTGAAGGTTATGTCCTCATCTCCCTCAACATCAAGGTCGTATATGCTTATCCTGCAGTCCTCACCATCCAGTATGGTGTAGGTAACCTCCTCCTCATCCGTGTCACCGCAGTCAGCCTCTGCCCAGACCCTAATCTCGTATTCCTCTCCTCCCTCGAAATCATCATACTTGAACTCTATCCTCTCTGAGTCTTCCTCATCAATATCTATTTCGTCATGCTCTACCCTGTCATCATCTACATATATCTTGTATTCAACCTCAACATCGTCGTCTCCCCTGTTCCTTATCCTGAAGGTTATGTCTTCCTCGTCCTCGACATCGAGGTCGTATACCTCTATCCTGCAGTCGCCGCCATTTTCCTCAACCTCCACGCTTATGCTTGCGTGGTCTTCCTTACCATCCTTGTCCTCGACAGTGGCCCTGCACTCGACTTCGTCCCCCTCATCTGTTTCATATGAGTCCAGGGTATCCTCTGCAGCATCAGAGTAGCCAGAGACATCCCTTATCCTGGTCCTCTCAAGGTCACCATCCACGTACCACCTGAACTCCACAGAATCAAGGTTGCCGTCCTCATCCTCGACATGGACCCCGCAGGTTATGTCATCCCTGTCATCGGGGTGGCTAGGGTCTATGTCTATGCTCTCTATTTCAGGAGGCTTATTATCGCAGAACGGGCATTCACCTGCAACCCTTATAACAAAGGTGTCAGTGTCCCAGGCACCCCCTGTGTCAGTGACCCTCACTGTCAGGGCCGACTCTCCAAGCTGCTTGGCCTCATCGCACCACACATTCCTGTCGCCCGTTATCATGCATTCGATTATGTTGCTGTTGCCTGCATAATCGAGGCTGAAATCCAGCTCGGTGTCAGAATCTTCAATATCATAGGCATAATCCCAGAGGTCCACCACAACCCCCTCTCCTATCTCGGTTGTCTGGTCAGGGATTCCCTGAATCACCGGGGGATTATTCTGGCTCGTCTCCTGGACATGGACAGTAATGTCTTCATAGTCGCTATTTACTTCACTGTCCCGTACATCCACCCTGCACCTTATCTGGTCGCCCTCTTTGGTGAGACTCTTGGAAAGTGTATCATGCTCGGTATCCCAGGAGCCTGAAAGTGATTTGTACACCGTTCTTATCAGAACAGTGTTCCTGTACCACTTGAATCTTGCCTCTTCCAGGTCGCTGTCACCGTCCCAGAACTCTGCCATACAGGTCAGGTCATCCCATACCTCGGGATTTTCCGGGCTTATCTCCACAGACAGAACAGCCGGCCCAGCAGCCCTGGCAGGGCTGATAAAGACCATAAACATGAGGCAGAATGCCAATGCAGCGAGGGCTTTGCTTTTCATGAGTTCACCAGGTTAGATGTTGTTACTCTGTGTTAGTAACATATTAGTATTTAAATACTTTTCGGTCTACCTAAATCCCCGGGCGATTCCTGAGGTTCTCAAGGATGAGCTTCCTCTCTGTCTTGGAGATTATGGTCCTTACCTCCTCCAGGTTCTCAGGTTCAGTGGAAACAGAGCTCACGCCAAGGCCGACCAGAGACTCGACTATCCTTGGGTCTGATACAAAGTCGCCATAGACAGATGTCTCAACTGAATACTTTCTGCAGGTCCTGAGGATGTGCTTGAGGAGGTTAACCACTGCGGGATTCAGCTCTGAATAAAGCTTGGATATCCTCGAGTTGTCCCTGTCCACCCCGAGGGTGAGCTGGGTGAGATCATTCATGCCTATGGCAGCAAAGGCAATACCCTCCTTGCAGAAGTTCTCCATCTCCAGGCCAGCTGCAGGGGTTTCCACCATTATTCCTATCTTGAGGGGGAAATCCGCCATTCGCTTTACTGTTCTCAATTCCTCCACGCTGGATATGAAGGGAAGGCCCAGAACTATGTTACCGATTCCCTCCTGGTAAAGGCGCTTTATTATCTCAATCTCTATCTTGAGCAGCTCGGGCTGGTCGATTCCCCTCCTTATTCCGTGCCATCCCATGATTGGGTTGTTCTCAGAGGGCTCGTGCTCTCCCCCCTCAAGCTCCCTGAACTCGTCTGTCCTTATGTCTATCGACCTGTACCAGACAGGCTTTGGATAGAATGCCTTGGATATGCTTCCCAGACCTGAAAGGAGGGATTCTACAATCTCCTCGGGATTCTGCCTGACAAGATAGAACGGGTGCTTTCCTGTCTCTGTTATGATGTGCTCTGCCCTTACCAGGCCCACCCCGTCCGATATTTCAGCTGAATTTGCCACCCTTCCGGGGATAGAGACTATGGCCTTTATTCCGGTCGCGGTGATGCTGTCATCCCCTAATCCCCCGGGGATTTCAGATGGCTGGAGAGGTATGCGAGAAGGCCCCGCAGGAGGTTCATCCAGAGCCCCTGGAACAGGCTCCCGCGGGGGATAGACCTGGACAGGAACCCTGAAAACCCTGCCTTCAGAGGCATTGAACACGATTCTCTGCCCGTCCTTCAGGACGGATGTTGCATTCCCTGCAGATACCATGCAGGGTATCCCGAATTCCCTGGCAAGAACTGCTGCATGGCATGACCTCGAGCCCTCGTCAGTTATGATCCCGGAGAGTTTTTCCATCACAGGGAGCATGTCGGACAGGGTCATCTTTGTTACAAGGATATCCCCCCTTTCTACCCTTTCCATGCTGTTCACTGATGAAAGAATCCTTGCCTGGCTCCTTGCAAGGCCCCGGAACACACAGGTCCCCCTGGCAATGGGCCCATCAAGGCCGGAAGTCTCACCCCCAGTCTCATGGGAAATCCCGTAATCCGGCATCGGTCCTGCATCCAGGATGAACACTCTTCCCCTCTCCTCGCACCATTCAATCTCCTGGGGATGCCCGCCAAAGCCCTTTTCTGTTTTTACGGCGAGTTCGCACAGCTTTGTTATCTCCTTCTGGTCAAGCAGCTCTACCTCAACCCTCTCCCTGAAGACAGGCTCCCTAACAATCTTTCCTGTCATCTCATCTCTCTTCTTGAGCCACATCTTCTTTCTTACCTTCTTGTCCTCAACAGCCCCTGTCTCCTTGCTTATCATATATTCATCTGGTGTGACCATGCCGGAGGTGATGGAATCCCCAAAGCCCCAGGAGCCTTCAATTACTATCCTTGAGGTGTCGCCTGTCTCTGGCTGGCTGGTGTAGGCAAAGCCTGATTTGTCAGGCTCAACCGACTTCTGGACAATCACCCCCGTAACGGGCATGTCCCTTATCCTCTTGCGCTTTCTGTAGAGCATGGCCCTCGGACTGAAGAGGGATGCCCAGCAATCCTTGACTGCATGGGATATGTGCTGGCAGCCCCGTATGCTCAGGATGCTCCTCATCTGCCCCGAGAAGTTGGCCCCCGGTATCCCGCCGGAGGTGGGGGAGGGCCTGACAGCCACAAAGACATTATCCCTTCCGGCCCTTATCAGGTCAAGGGCGGCCCCACCTATCTCCTTGGCCTCGCTGCCTATGGAGAGGTCCTGGTATTCCTCCTTTATCTCCCTCTCTATGAAATCGGGCATTACACCATTGATTATGATGCTCTGTATCTGGCCTGATATCTCTCTGACTCTTTCCATGCCGGTCTGGTGCGATTCATCCAGGAAGGATTCTATCTTGCTGGCAATCTTGTTGTGCCTGAGAAACTTGATGTAGGAATCTGTGGTCAGGACAAAGCCCGAGGGTACGGGAAGCCCTCCAGAGAGCATCTCCCCCAGCCGCCTGGCCTTCATCCCCACCTTCTCTGTGTCCGAGTTGACTGAACCGAGCTTTATCGTGTACTCCATACAAACCAACTATTATATGTTATACTAACACATAGAATAATTGGTAATATAATTTTTTATCTGCATACGTGGTATATATATGGAGGCTGGGTATGGGGCCTGAAAAAGCAGGGTCTGATGGCATGACTCTTGAAGAAACCCTCAGGAAAGAGACAGGGAAATGGCTTTCAAGGCTAGAGGAAGCCTATGCAGCCTTCACGCCCACAGGAAGGCTCCCTGACAAGGACCTCAGGCCCATCAGGGAGAACATAGAGGCCTACATCAGGGACGCCCGCCATTTCCTTGACAAGGCCGACCTGGTCAGGGCCTTCGAGGCCGTGGTCTATGCCTGGGGCTTGCTGGAGGCCTGTCAGCACCTGGGGGTGGTGAAGAAGTAGCCCTTACTTTTTGTATATGCAGAACCCATCCATGGGGCAGCCCTTGCAGGAGGGCTCTGGCCTGCAGAAGCGCTTGGCCATCGCTACTATGAGGGCATGGAACTCCTTGTATATTTCAGGGTCCCTGGGGAGCCTGCTCTCAAAGAATTCCCTGACATCCTCGTATCCCCAGCTGGGGCTGATGAGACCGAGCCTGGTGAATATCCTCCTTGTATATGCATCAACCACGAAGTAGGCCTTGCTGTGTGCATAGAGGAGTATGGAGTCTGCTGTTTCAGGGCCGATTCCCCAGAGGGAGAGCAGGCTCTCCCTGGTGTGAGGGCCTGCAAAGCCTGCCAGGACCCTGAGTTTTTTGGCCTTCTGGTTGTAGTACCCGCTGGGTTTTATCAGTTCTGCCAGCTCGCTTTCACTCAGCCTGAGGAGGGATTCCCTGTTCCTCACCCCGGTCCCTGTGAGGTTTTCCAGGGCGCGCTCCACATTGGCCCAGGCCGTGTTCTGGGTAAGGACTGCCCCTACCATGATTTCCCATTCAGGTGGCTCAAGGCCGTGGCTGACAGGCCACCACCCCTGGGGGCCCAGGGCCTTCAGGAGCCTCTTATAAATCCTCAAAAGCATGGTCAAATCTTATTCTTAAGGGTTTTAATGCTTCCTTTTCTCAAGAATGGTTGTGATAACAATGTATATCATCACAAGGAAGGGGATTATCTCCAGCCTTCCCAGGAACATGTTGGCTATCAGGATAAGCTTTCCAGAGGGATGCATGTCTGCTATGGGGACAACCGAAAGGCCCACGGTCCCCTCAGCAGAGGCCACCGTGAAGAAGGATTCCAGGGGGGAGTATCCCAGGAAGGTCAGGCCCAGGGAGCTCGTTCCCAGGATAATGAAGTACATGCAGGCAAAGAGGGCAATTATCGAGAGCTCATTATCCTTTATGACCCTTCCACCGAGCTTGAAGGGGACCACGGCCTCCTCTGGAAGGGATATCTTCTTGCCCATCCATGGTAGTGATTTCAGTATTATGCCCGACCTTATCAGCTTGAGTCCGCCTGCAGTGGAGCCGGCATAGCCCCCTATTATCATCAGGGTTATGAGAAGAATCCTTGTCAGCCCCGAGGATATGTCTGCATTGCTGAAGCCTGTTCCTGTCAGGGCAGAAAAGGCCTGGAATACCCCGTGCCTGAAGGGTTCCGGACTGTAGAGGTAGGAGACGCTCACCAGAATGGAGAAGACCAGGAGAAGCGTCCAGAAGAGCCTTGTCTCGGGGTTATTGATGTAATCCCTGAACTTTCTGTTCCACAGCCTTGCATGAACAAAAAAGGAGGTCGCGCCAAGGACCATGAGGAGAATGGCAACGGTTTCTATTGCAGGGTTCCCGAACGAGCCGATAGAGGCATTCCTGGTGGTGAACCCCCCTGTGGCGATGCCTGTTATGGCGTTGAGCATGGATTCGAAAAAGGGCATGCCGGCCAGGATAAACAAGGTCATGCCAAGGAGGGTATATGAGAGGTATATCATCATCACCCTGCGGACCGTGCCCCTGACACCTGCCCCTATCATGCCGGCGCCGCCCTCGGCCTTGTAGAGGTAGTATGAAGACATGCCGGGAGAGCTCACCAGTATGAGAAATATTATGATTATCCCCACGCCTCCTATCCACTGGGTGAGGGCGCGCCAGAACAGCAGGCTGGCTGGAAGGCTCTCGGGCTGGACAACAGTCAGGCCCGTGGTGGTGAAACCCGAGACTGCCTCGAACCATGAATCCAGGGGGTTCATGTAGAAGATATAGGGAATGGCCCCTATGAGGGAGACCACTATGAAGGAGAGCCCTGCTATCACCATGGCCGAGCTGAGGGTGAGATCCTCCTTCTTGAACCTCCTGTCGAGGGTCATGCCGATTATAAAAGATAGGACGGCTCCAATAAAGAAGCCGGTGTGCATCCCGTCCCCAAATATCCAGGAGATGAAGACAGGGGCCAGGATGAGAATCCCGAGTATCTCCAGGAGGGTTCCGAGGTAAGAGGCCACAGAGCGGAAGTCCATATTAATAATTGGCCGTCGGGGTTAATATTATTGACAAAAGCAAAAATGGTTTTCGGGTATACCCTGAGGATATCTATTTAAACCTTGTCCCGTTCAGTTCAATATGTGATGGATATGAGTGACAGGACGACTGTCTATATGGAGCTTTCTGTAGATTTTGTTCCTGGAGAGTATGCAAGAGTGATTCAGGTAAATGAAAACGGAGATGCTCTTGCCCACCAATTCAGGTCAGGACATAAGGCGATTTCTACAAAGGGCTTGGGTCCTATATACCCTATTGATGAAGCGAAAGGGGTTCTACAGGAAGTCCTTGATGACCCGAGCAGAAAATTCCCTGAAGAGTGCTACAGGTTAGATCCGATAGGATATGTAGATGAAAAGCGGCTAAGGTTTCTGCAATCTGAGGTATTTGATCCTCCAGAAAAAGAATCTGATATATTTAACCCCTAGACAAATAATAAACATGCGTGGCTTTGTTTTCATTCTGGAGTCCGTTTTTGCGGGCCTGATACTTCTCGGTTTTCTGCTCTATCTGGCCCAAGGATACACCCAGGCCAGTTCCGGGCCTGAGCACGACTTCGGGCGGGTCCTGCCTGAGCTCGACCAGAGGGGCCTTTTAAGGGGCTATGTGTATTCAGGTGATATCCAGGGCCTGGAGGGTGAGATAAGCCTCTATGGATTCAGCCACTCCATTCAGGTGTGCGGACCATCAGGGGGCTGCACAGGCCAGGCACCCCGGGCGGATAATGTCTGGGTATCCGCCTATTTCCTGGCAGGAGAGGACTCCTATCAGCCAAGGGAGGTGAAACTCTATGTCTGGGAGGCTTAAGGGTCAGTTCTTCATGCTGGGGGCGCTGCTGCTATGTGCAGTGTTCTTTGCAGCCCTTCCTGCAGGTACAATCCTGACAGGCGGATATACAGAAGATATATCCAGGCTGGCTGAGAACCTGGAGGGGGAGATTCCCCATGCCCTCAACCTGGCCATGCTGGAGGACAGCTCCCCAGACAAGCTCGGGGACTTCACAGGATTTGTCAGAGACAATGTAAGGGAGCATTATCTCGAGCTGGAGAGCCTCTGGGTGGTGACATTTCCTGACCAGGAGAATCCTGGGGAGGTCGAGGTCTATGCAGGCAACTGGCTCGGGAGGCCTGTGAGCGTTTATGTCACCATCGAAGGTGAAGAGGAAAGAATTGTGGTAAATAGTGGAGAAATAGAGAAAGAGAACTTTCATAGTGTCGGGAGTGATTTCACCCTAGAGGTCAGCTTTGAAGAGAGATCCTGGTCAGGCCAGGTAGCAAGGGACAAGGCAAACCTCTACAGCTACATGAGGCTTTCAAGGGGCGAGAACTCCATAGTCAAGGAGGTAGCTGGTTAGAACCGGTTAGCTGGAGTTGTCTTTTTCTTTTTCCCGGATTATTACCTTCTGGACAGGCTTTCTTGTGAACAGGGCCCTGAAGGGCCTCATCACAAATCCCACTATCTTGGCGCCGCCAGATATTGTTGCGTACAGGAGGTATGCAGCCACACCAAAGATTGCAAACCATATGACGCTGGAGATGGTCAGGGGAACATTCATACCCATGAGGCTGGCCACCACAGGAAACGTGGCAGCTATGACACCCACTATGAAGGCCTTTATGAGGGCCTGGAATATCTTATAGGCCAGGACTATGAAAACAAGGAATACCGCTAAGAGAAGGACTGTGTTGAGCTGGGTGAGTTTCGTCAGAATGTCGGGGATGAGTTCCAGAACCATAGCTTAATATAGGATTTAATTTATATATAGAATTAAAGTTTTTCACGAGAGAGTGAATACCAGGAGTGACAGTGCATGAGAAGGAAGATAATTGTCGTGACAGGACTTCCCGGTTCCGGCAAGTCCGAGATCTCAAGGGAGATTAAGAGAAGGAGGATAACCACCTTTATAACAGGAAATATAATCAAGGAGGAGGTATCAAGGCGCGGCCTGGAGCTCACCCTGGAGAGCCAGGAGTACATTGCCAGGGAACTCAGGAAGGAATATGGACCAGATGCACCAATCAATATGATTGAGCACAGAATAAGGGACTCGAAATCCAGCATCATATGTGTCGACGGCCCCAGGAACATCAAGGAGGTTGAGCTTCTCGAGGACCTCGGTGACGTCTTTCTTATAATCGTGGAATGCACCAAGAGGGTCAGGTACAGGAGGCTCAGGAGGCGGGGCGGCCCCAGGGACCCGGATGATTGGGAGCGTTTTGTCTGGAGGGACAAAAAGGAGCTTGCGCGGGGAATGCATTCCCTGACCAGAACCAGCAAGTTCAGAAAGTATATAATAAAAAACACCGGAACCCTCTCGGAGCTGAGGTCCAAGATATCTAGGATACTCAAGGACATAAGGTCGAGTGGCCACAGAAAATAGCTTTTTATATGCCTTTCAGGAATAATTAGTTAAGCCTCGGTAGCTCAGCTGGAAGAGCGGCTGGCTTGTATTCGCTGGTCT
>DAOVGQ010000056.1 GCA_030672315.1 Candidatus Aenigmatarchaeota archaeon
GAGATGAACCCCTTCAAGCTGGCCAATCTCATAAGCAAGTCCAAGTCCGAGGCCCCTGCCAAGGGGGGTGATGTTGCTCCCAGGGACATAGGGGTCAAGGCAGGCCCGACCCCCCTCCCCCCAGGCCCTGTGATAGGCGAGCTCCAGAAGGCCAAGATACCCTGCATGATAGAGGGCGACAAGATTCACATCCGCGAGGACACTGTAATAGCAAGGGAGGGCCAGGTTATTGACAGCCTACTTGCGGGAGTGATGGCCAAGCTGGGAATCACGCCCATGGAAATCGGCCTCAACATCCTCACTGTCTGGGAGAAGGGAGAGGTCTATGACAGGGACATCCTGTTCATACCCCAGGAGGCCTATCTAAATGACCTGGTAGCTGCCCACCAGGAGGCCTTCAACCTGGCCCTCAATACAGGCTATCCGACCAGTGAGACCATGCCCCTGCTCCTGGTCAGGGCACACCAGGAGGCCCTGAGCCTGGCCCTGGCAGCTGACATCCCCACCAGCGAGACAGTGAGGCTGCTCCTTGCCAGGGCCCATACCCAGGCCGAGGCCCTGAAGGCAGCAGCCAAGCCCGCTGAGCAGCCGCAGCCAGAGGCAAAGCCAGGGGAGGCCCCAGAGGAGAAACCATCTGAACAGCCAGGGGAGGCCAAGGAAAAGAAGCCCGAGGAACAGGAGAAGCCTGATGCTCAACCCGAACCCAATAAAGAAGAGAAAGCAACTGAGGAAACTAAACCCGAAGCTAAGGAAGAAGAAAAACCCAAGACCGAGGAAGAAAGCAAGGAATCTAAAAAAGAGGAGAAAAAGGACAAGTAATGCTAACGGAGGTGTAAGAATGGAAATGATGCATGCAGCGCTCTTGCTCCATAGCGCCGGAAAGAAAATCGATGAGGCAGGTGTCAAGAAGGTCCTGGAGGCCGCGGGTGTAAAGCCTGATGCAGCCAGGGTCAAGGCCCTTGTCTCGAGCCTCGATGGAGTCAACATTAACGAGGCCATAAAGCAGACAGCAGTAGCGGCAACAGCCGCACCGGCAGCTGCACCAGCAGGGGGCGAGGCCAAGGAAGATGCCCAAAAGGGTACAGGAAAGAAAGAGGAAAAAAAGGAAGACGAGGGAAAGAAGCAGGAGGAAGCAGCCGCAGGACTCTCCTCCCTTTTCGGATAGGTGAATCAATTCCAACAGAGGGAGCGGAAAGATCCCCTTTCTTAATCAAAATTAGCTCGGGTAGCTGACAGGGGGTGCGGATGTCAGGCCAGCGACTGCAAGTTCTGCCTCCTCAAAGCTTTCAGAGGAGCAGTAGTCCTCTAACTGTTTCTTCATATCCTCAAAGTATTCTATCTGGGTATTCATGTCAACACCCTCCTGCTTCCCTATATACCCAAGGTATACCATGATAAGGCCCATCGCTATCATCATGTATCCTGTACCGCAACAAGTGGGATTTATCACCCAACAACAAGTTGCAAGTAGATAAAAACCAAGCGCGATTAACCCAACTCCCATCAGATAATACATCCATCCCCAGTCATCATAGCTTTTCTGGTTGGCCCTGAGCCTGTTTATAGTGTCATCGATATTGCTTATCCTGGCCTCGCATGATTCAAGGCCGCTTGTCTTCCTTTTACTTGTTTCTATAGTATCATTAAAAGCAGATATATTCTTCACCATGGTCACGCCATTGAGTGTATAGTTGATGCTCATGGAGAGGTTAAACGTTCTGTTTACCCCCTCTTCCACACCACTTTCCAGTGAACCCGGAATGAAGGCACAGTCCCAATTCCCGTAGGTTGCGGTCTCCATGCAGTTTACCTCCGGGATTTTCTCCCCATCTATCTGGCAGAACACATTCAGGATTTCAAGGTCATCCGGCGAGTTCACTATGTGCGCATTGACAATGTGCTTCTTTATGTATTTGCATTCCCCTCCAATCCTGCCTATTATACATTCCCAGGGGTCTGTCTCAAATCCCAGAATCCTCAGGTCTATTGTGCTGTTGTCCACACACTCACCGTTTGGGTTCGCTCCCAGGTAACAGAAGTAGCTATCACCAAAATCAGAGCAGCCGCAGTCCCTGCAGCAGTTTGTCTGGTCCTCACCCAGCCAGGTTTCGCACATCACAGGAGGGTCCCCGCTACCCTCCCCACAGTGCGAGGTCACTTCAATCACAACCTCCCCGATGGACTCCCCCCAGTCTTTTACCTCCCTGTTAAACCCGTTGTTGTAATACAGGCTCACATTAAGGCTGTTTCCATTCAGTCTTATCTCCCGGTCACCCTCATCATAATAGGGAGAGGTCACATAGTCCAGTACCGGCACAGTCATCGTGCAGCTCAGGTTGTAATCCCTCTCCGGGTTCTCTGAAGCCACACGTTCACAGTTTAGCCCGCAGTCAACATCGCCACCAGCAAGATAGCACTCAAAAACAAAATCAGTTATATCAGTCGCATTTGGGTAGTTCTCCACGTGCATGAGAACCGGAATCTCGTGCTCTTGTGTGGAGTCCACCACCTCCAGGGAACCGACGCTGTCTATCACTATACTGAAGTCAGCACTCCTGCACCCGTCACCCTCAGTGGGGCCGTCAACAGTCTGGGTGTCACAGTACTGTCCTGCGGGGCATGGGCAGTCATAGCAGCAGTTGTCAGAATCCTCGTCCTCCCCTCCACAATCCTTGTCCCCGCACCAGTGCGGCCCGATTGAAAAATAGTTCAGGGACGTGCTTATGCTCTTATAAACATACCCAAGCGTCCCGTTCCTGTAACGCATATCAAGGGCCAGCTCAGGGGTTAAATCATAATTCCTAAGGGCGCTGTATCCTTGTATAGTGAAGGTAAGCGCGCAGGTCATGTTGTATTCCCCTGGGTCAGAGGAACCCTCCTCTGTGCAGGAAATGCTGCAGGTTGAGCTGCACGCCCCTGTATAGTCATAAACACACCCCAGCTCACAGGAAACGCCATCCAACTGGAATGTCTTGGGCTTGTTGCTGATAACAATGTTCATGGATACCTGGTCACCTGCATTGTGCGTATAGAAGTGGTCAGGCCAGTATTTACCTATCTTATTAATATCTCCAGAATCCAGGTCCTCCCTGCACACCCCAGAGCTCGGGTCAGCACCCCCTTCATAGTCGCAGTAACCGCTTGGGCACCCGCAGTCCAGGCAGCAGTTCTCCCAGCTTTCTCCCAGTCCTGCCTCGCACCCATACTCCCCGCACACGAACGAGCCTATGGTAATATCAGGGAACGGTGTCTCTATATACTTACTCCTCGGGGTTTTCCCGTCCATGTAATCAACCTTGAACCTTATCGCATTGTTGGTTATCCTGAACTCCCCGCTGCCACACTCCTCCACTGGCGGAACCTCCACTGAACACACATAGATATCACCCGTGCTCTGGGCGCACGTGCATACACCGAACACACCCCCCAGCTTGCACCAGCTCTGTGTTACTGAATGGCCTGTCGGTGCATTGTCTATCTTGACCGGTATGCTGACAGTATGACTCTCATAGCAGTTGACAACCCTGGGATCAACAGTCCCGAAGAGGCTGAGGCCTATACCCCCCACTGGCCTGCACCCCCAATGACTGTCACAGTAGTAATCTCCGCTGCAGGGGCAGTCCAGGCAGCAGTTGCTCGAGCTCTCACCCCTGTCGCTCTCGCACCCAAACATCCCACATGTATATGAGGGGTTGAGATAGAGCGTCACGGGGCTGTTCACCTGGGAGGACACGACAGGAAGCATGAAGCTGTAGTCCCTTGAGACCGAGCTCACTTCACTCCCCGGAATTTCCTGATAACCAGCATTATTCGGCTGGCTGCTGATATCCCCCTCTCCATCTATGCTTATCTCGTAAACAAAGGATGCCCCCTTGAGGACAACCCTGCTTATCCAGTCAGTGTTTGCAGGAATCATGAAACGGTTTTTTATGAACTCCCTTATTGTCGATAGGAGACCAATATCCCTTACATAGACCCCTATCTCAGAGATATCACTCTCTTGGACAGTGAATGTCTGGCCGTCCCTTTCCACCACTGTCCAGAAGGCTACCCATACAGGGATGCCTTCGTTGTTGAGCTTCACAAAATAGAGGAGGTTTGCTGTGTCACCGCTCGATATCTCGCTCCAGCCATAGCTAGCGTCCACATCTCCAGAGAAGGCATCCACCCCAACCAACACGCTTTCCATGCAACTATAGGGATTCCTGTCCCTGCACTTGTAGAGCCAGACCCCCTCCAAACTCACCGAGGAGCTGCCGTTGGTCAATACAAGACTCAGGGTCTCTGTTCCCGGGTCAACCGAGACCTCCCTCTCCACAAGGCCCCCCGGGCTGAAGCTTATGGGGCTCCCGAACTCTGCCCCTGTTGAGTCATAGGTTCTTACAATCACAGCCGATGCTACGGACATGCTGATTACAAGATAGCTCGCCACCACAGCGAACAGCTCAACCCACAGGAACTTCCAGTTCACTTTTCATCACCTAAAACATTGGTATGTATGGCATCCCGCTCGTGGCACTCGCCAGTCCCCCAAATGTCTCAGAGGAGCACATCATCCTCTTCTGCTCGAGCTGCATCTCCAGCCCCTGTCTCTGCATGCCAGTGTTCTGTGAGGTCATGCCCAGTTGCTGCGCAAACATAATGAGCATCAGGGCCGTGGTCATGAGTGGCATGCACACTATCGCGCAGGGAGTGCTATAACTCAGGGTATTCCCCCCAGCCGCAGACTCTCCCGCAAGGCTCAGTGAGGAGCCATCAGGGGATTGGGAAGGCTCCAAACCACTGGCCCCCAACATACCGGGCGGCAAGTTGGTAGGTATACTTCCTTTAAGGGGTCCGGCGCCGCCCCCGTAGCAGCTGTATATGCAGTACACAAAGGCCACCATGAACATGAACCCCATAACCATGAAGAGCTTGGAGTAGCTGTCGTACTCATCAGCGTTGCTGTCGAGGTTGTTTATCATCCCCCGGAGCCTCGCTATCTCATCCTCACAGTTTATCAGGGCTTCGGACTTCTTCCTGGTTATCTCCTCCTCGGTGCTGGCATTCACATTCTGTAGCACCTCCACATCACCGATGTGATATCTGATATACAAGCTGATGTCCAGGGTGCGGGTTTCTGTGCCCACAGTTCCACCCAGGTCATTCAGGAGCAGGGGACATGTAAAGTTTCCGTGCTCCTCCCCGGACACACAGGTGGTTTTCTTGCCATCCTGCCCCTTCAGGATGTAGAAGGCGTCAATCACCTCGATATCAGGCGGGGCATTTATCACACGGACATATGACTCTATCTGGCTGAATCTGCAGGGCCCCCCTATGTAGCCTATGGTACACTTCAGGGGATAGGGGTCAAACTCAACTATCTCCAGGAGTATGGTGTCGTTCTTCACGCAATTCCCAGTGCTCGGGTTCGCCCCCAGATAGCAGAAGTAGCCCTCTCCATAGGGGGGATCAGAGCAGCCGCAGTCCAGGCAGCAACTAGCTTGGTCCTCCCCAAGGTCCTCCTCACAGTCCTCATTCCCGCAGTGGGAAGTAACGGTGATTTCCACGGTTCCCAGGGGAGGTTCATAAAAATCCTCCCTCTTGTCAGGGCCGTCATTATAGGATACTGCTATGTTGTAGCTGTTTGGCTGGAGTCTGAGCACTCTGTTGTTGGGGTCAGAGTCGTCATAGTAGGGCAGCCCTGTTGTTGTGTATCCAATGGGCGGAATGTGCAGCTCACATTCAATACCGTATCCAGCATCTATCACCCCGGTCCCCCGGCAGTACATGACACAGTCTATATTCGGGTCATTGGCCAGGTTGCATGTCCCGGATATTGCGAAGCCCGAGGCCGGATCAGGGATGTGGCCTTTTATGGTAATGGTTTGAGGCTGTGTGGAGTCCTCCAGGTAAAGCTCACCTATCTCATCGATAATAAGCTCGGTCCCTGAGAGGGGCTTGCAGCTGTCCACTCCCCGGGTGGGCCCGTCAATGTTCCTGGTGTCGCAGTAGTAGCCTTCAGGGCAGGGACAGTCATAGCAGCAGTTCTCTGAATTTTCGTTACCTGTGCAGACACTGTCCCCACATTGCTGTGCGCCCACTGATATATCCCTGAAATTCTGAATAATGCCCCTCGTGACCATGACAGGGCCGTTGTTGTAGCTCAAGCTGAAGCTCAGGTTCGGCGAAAGGGTGTAATCAGATTCTGTATCATAATTATCGATATCCAGGAAGAGCGTGCAGGAAACGTTGTACTCCTCCGGGTCAGACGAGACCAGTTCAGAACAACCTCTTAAAGAGCATGTCGCGGTGCAGGATTCCTCACTTTCACCCTTCAGGCATCCTGTGCTGCACGAGGTGACTGCAACACCCAGGCTCCTGGGAGCGTTGCTGATAACAATGTTCATATCCACGGTCTTCCCTGATTCAGAAAACACTGAGAAGTGGTCAGGCTCTATGCTTGCCGCACGGATGTCGCTCCCCCGGGGGTTCTGCCTGCAGTAAGCATCTATCTTAGACCCCCCTGTCTCATAATCACAGTATCCGACAGGACAGGGGCAGTCATAACAGCAGTTCTCCCAGTCCTCTCCCAGCCCTGCCTCGCACCCTCCCTGCCCGCATTTGAACGAGCCTATGGTTATATCAGGAAGGCCTGTCTCCAGGTCCATGGTCCTGGTTTCAGCCCCATCCATGAAGGATATCTGAACCCCGATTCTGTTGGGGCCGAGCGTGAACACACCCTCTGTGCAGTCATCCATGGCAGGGACGGTCACCGGGCAGCTGTAGATGCTGCCTGAAAGGCGGATACAGGATGTCTCGTGCTGGTCATTTCTGAGTCTGTACCAGGCCGATACCAGGCTCATGCCCGAGGGAGCGTTCTGAACCTCCACAGGAATGTTCAGGTCATGGCTCTCATAGCAGTTACTCACCCCGGACGGCACGCTTCCGTACAGGCTCAGGCCTATACCTGACTCTGGCCTGCACCCCCAGGAGGAATCACAGTACCAGCCAGGGCTGCAGGGGCAGTCCAGGCAGCAGTTGCTCGAGCTCTCGCCCCTGTCTTCTGTACCACCACTGCCATCCTCACACCTTGAATCCCCGCATATATAGGATGGGCTTTTATAGAGAACGACGGGGCTCTTTATGCCAGAAACCTCTGGAAGCATAAGGGTGTAATTCTTGGAGACCGAGGTCACCTCATTGCCTGATAAATGCTGGCCTTCAATATATCCGGGCTGGTCAAACTCCAGCACATACATCGAGTTTGCCGACTCAAGGACTATCTTGGTTACCCAGAGCGGGTTTACAGGAATCATGTGGTTGCCTGTTATGAACTCCTTTACTGTGTTGATATAGCCTATGTCATCCACATAGATGCTGAGGGAATTCAGGTCATCCTCTGATATCTCAAAGTCCTGCTGCGAGCCCCTCTCAATCTCTATCCAGAACCCTGCCCAGAAGGGCTTCCCTGCACTGTTTACCCTTACCATCACCAGTATGTTGGCCTGCTGCGGATAGCTCGCGGTCTGGTCAGCCAGGGAGGTCCAGGCGAACTCGGAAAGGAGGTCCCCCTGTGAGGACTCGGCCTGCACAGCAGAGACGCAGTCGGACGGGCTCATGCCCCTGCACTTGTAGAGCAGTACGCTCTCCACAACCGCCCCGGATGTCGAGTTGGATATTCCGATGCTGACAGTGGGAGAGTCCCAGGGCGGATTTATCACAACCTCCTTCTTGAGCATGTACCAGGGATTGTATGTTGCAGAGAGAGAACTCAAACCGCTGTATATCTCGACAGTTGTCGCAGACGCTGCGGGCAGGGTGAGGATTAGGTAGCTTGCAACTATTGCAAACACCTCAATCCCAAGAATCCCCCATTTCATGTATTACTCCTAGGTGCATACCACCCTGACCTGGCAGTCCTGCTCCAGGTCTTTCAGGTAGTCCAGGGCAGCCTGTTTGTCGCAGCAGGTCGTGCACGGCTCCTCCCAAAGCCCGGGACCGCATGAGCCGCAGTCACTCAAATCAATCCCGCCCACAGGGCAATCACAGAACATGCTGTTAATCTCAGCAGTGGTTGCACCACAGGACTCAGCCACAGCCTTCAGATAAGAGCAGTCACACCCCGGCAGCACAATGGTGTTGTCGACATATTCCTCAGTGCTTACAGGGTCTATCTCGCATTTCTGCATTGCGGCGGCCAGGCAAGCCTTCTCGCTGTCTGTCATCACAAGACCAGAATCACTGCTCCTCCTTGGTATGTATACATAAACATTCCTGTCCTCACTGCCCAGGGCAAAGCCGCTGTAAGAGAAGCCGCCCCTGGGCATGTAATCCGCCAGGGGGTCATACATTGTTGCACCAACATCATAGCTGTATCCTGACGGAAGATAGTCTACCAAGGTGCTTACCAGCGGGGGTGAGTAGCATCCCTGGGTACACTCGCTACAGTTGCCCATAATCATATCCCTCATGTCTGCACCCACACTCTCTATTTCCTCAGCATGCTCCTCACAGAACCTGCATTCGTCTGTGTCCCCGCACCCCGGAGGGGCGTTGCTGATATCCACATTGGTTACAGGAAGGTTCATGTAACCGTTGTTGAATTCCACAAAGGCATGCTCCCTGTCCACTGGCCCGATGCTACACTGGTGGACGGTCACTGTATCAATATCGCAACTAACTGCGCAGGCATCGCAGCTGTCAAATTGCTTATCTCCCTCATGGTCATAGTAAAATCCATCCTCGGTGATGCTGACCTCCTTGAAGTGCACCCTTATCTCATGCACAGGGTTAAGCTTGACCTGGTAATTCTTGCTGGGTTCAAGCTCATCTGCCGAGACCTCCCTCTTCAGGAACTCGTAATCAGTGGTCTGATAGACAAAGAGTTCCTGAGTCCCTGTCCCGCACCTTATCAACCCCTCAACCTCGCCATTCTCATCTGTCTCCCCATCTCCAATGGGGCATCCCCCAAAGACAACCCAGGCCCCCTCCATGGGTGTCCCGAGTTCGTTAACTACCCTTACCCTGCCGTTGCAGTGCAGCTCCGCCTCTGTGCACTCGGGCAGCCCTGCTCTGGGTGAACCGCACCCCTCAGGCTTCGGCTCCATTACTTGGTCTCCCCTGTCCCTGATACCCACTTCGCTCGCGAAATTGAAGCTGTACCCTGTATAGGGGTCCCTCACCCTGATTATGAAGGGATAGTTGAATTCATAGGCATGGTTGTAGACAGCGGTGCAGACAGGTATTGTAAATCCCCCATGTGAAGGCATCTTGAAATTGGTCGCGAACACAAAGTCAAAGAGGTTGAAAACCCAGCCATCAGCCATCAGGGTCCGGATGTCAAGGTCCGGATAGCTCTCTCCGTTCAGGTCCTGTATGGCAAACATCTTGGTCTGTGGTAGACATGAGGCCCCGGGACAGAGGTTCTGCATGGGCACCCACCATTCAGTGGATACTATTACATATTCCAGTATCTCATACAGGTAGGCATTTATCTGCTGCGGGCTCCTGTAGACAACCTCACCGCACTGTGTCATGGCACCTGAAGTGGGAAGCTTGGGATGCCCGTCTCCCGTCTCCTGGGAGAAGTATATGGCCGCTATGGTGAAAACATCAAAGTACCTGTTGTCCGCAGAGGCCTCTGCAAAGTCCCTTGCAAATGCATATATCTTTCCGAACTTGGTATCAATACGGGCCCTGTAAGGATAGAGGTCCCCTGACATGGTGTAGTTCCTGACCGTGGTGGGCATGGTAACAGTGATGTCAATAAAATCAGGCTCATATATATTGGTACCTGGCAGCTTTTTTGTACCCTTTATCTCTACATCAACATTAATCTTACTCTTGTCGAACTCTGCCCTGTTTCCATAGCGCAGCTCAATGTCATCCATACCCTCCAGGACAATCTTCTTTATGGAGGCCTCCATCCACAATTTCACATCCATGATGTCAGGATACATCACATTGTCACATCTCTGCCAGTAGGGCACTCCCATGAAAAGGAACTCGACATGATCCACATCCTCATAAGTCCTTGTCACCCCTGGCATGTAGGCATCCAGGTAGCCACCATGGGTCATCATTGTCCTGAGGGTCTTGTCCGCGGCATCCCTTATCACACCTTTGACGCTGTCCGCGACCTGTCTCTGCTCGTCATACACCCCCTTGGGGACAGGGCTCGGTATAATGGTCCCGCCCTGAATGGCATAATAGGCCACTATCACCACAACGAACATGATGCCGAGAACAACGATAAACTCCATCTGCCCCTTCATATATATTATTAATTGATGGTTACTATTAATAATTTTCAGGAGAACCTGTAACCATGCTCACAAAAAAGGCCCTCATGGAGAAGTTCAGAAAGACCCCTGATAAATACTGGAAGGCCGAACTCTTCAAGGAGAAGGGCTTTGCAAGAAAGAGATGCAGCAACTGCGGCAAGTATTTCTGGAGCCTTGACCCTGACAGGAAGCTGTGCGGCGATCCGCCCTGTGAGAACTACGGCTTTATAGGCAAGCCCATAACCAAGGTCAGGTGGGACTATGTCCAGGCTTGGAAGGCCTTTGAGAGGTTCTTTATGAAGAACGGCCATGCCTCGGTTCCCCGTTACCCTGTTATAGACAGGTGGAGGCCCGACCTCTTCTTCACAATAGCATCCATCCAGGACTTCCAGAGGCTTGACAAGGGCAACATGGTCTTCGAATACCCCGCAAACCCGCTTATCGTTCCCCAGATGTGCCTGAGGTTTCCTGACATCCAGAATGTCGGTGTGACAGGCAGGCACCACACCTCCTTTCTCATGTCCGGCCAGCACGCCTTTGGCTACCCCGAGGAGGGCTACTTCAGGGACCGCTGCCTCGAGCTCAACTTCAGCTTTCTTAACAGGGTGATGGGAATCCCAGAGAGGGAGCTCACCTATATCGAATCCCTCTGGGCCATGCCCGACCTTTCAGCATTCGGCCCCTCAATGGAGACACTCTCCCGCGGCCTGGAGCTTGTGAACTCTGTATTCATGCAGTTCACCAGTTCAGGCTCCTCCTTCAGGGAGCTTCCAAAAAAAGTGATTGACGTGGGCTGGGGCCACGAGCGACTGGTGTGGTTCACCCAGGGAACCATTACCGGCTATGATGCGGTCTTTGGTCCTGTTATAGAATGGCTCAGGAAGAGGGCAGGCATCAGGGGCAGCGAACTCCTGGAGAGGTATGCATCCCTGGCAGGGGGCCTTGACATCGAGGAGGCCGCCAATGTCAGAAAGCTCAGGGAGGGTATAGCCAGGGAGCTCGGTGTCTCTGTCAAGGAGCTCACCGAATTAGTCGAGCCCTCCCAGGCCCTGTATGCAATAGCTGATCACACCAAAACCCTCCTCTTTGCCATAACAGACGGAGGCATACCCTCTAATGTGGGGGGAGGCTACAACCTGAGGGTCCTGCTAAGGAGGATGCTCTCCTTTATCAATGAATTCGGTTTTGACATCGACCCAGGCAGGGTAGCCGAGCTCCATGTGAAGCATCTCCATCCCATGTTCCCTGAACTATCCAGCGGCCTGGACAACTTCGCCAAGATTATGGACATAGAGAGGGAGCGCTACGAGAAGACCCTTGAGAAGGCAGGCCTCCTTATACAGAGGGAGCTGAAGTCAGGCAGGGGCATAGATACCAAGACCATGGCAAGGCTCTACACCTCAAACGGAATCACACCCGAGCTTGTCGAGAAGGTTGCCAGGGAGCAGGACCTTGATTTTTCTGTGCCAGAGGGCTTCTATTCAAGCCTGACCCAGGGGCACATGACAGGGGAGAAGGATCAGGCTGAGAAAGCCCTCAGGGTGGATGTCTCGGGCATACCCAAGACCCGTACGCTCTTCTATGAGAAACCCTACCAGAAAGAGTTCAAGGCTGCTGTTCTGGCCAGGCTGGGCGACTGGATTGTCCTTGACAAGACCCTTTTCTATGCCGAGGGTGGGGGCCAGCTCTCGGACCAGGGCATTCTCTGGCTGGGCACCAGGGAGTTCCAGGTCCTGGACGTCCAGAAGATTGATGACGTGATTCTCCACAAGGTGGACAGGCCAGAGGGCCTAAGGAAGGGCCAGGCGGTGAGGGGCGAGATAGACTGGGAGAGGAGACACACCATCATGAAGATGCACACCTGCACCCACATCGTTGCAGGCGCAGCCCGTAAGGTTTTGGGCTCCCATATCTGGCAGGCCGGTGCCAAGAAGGACCTTGAATCATCCAGGATAGACCTCACCCACTACAAGCCCTTCTCCCAGGAGGAGCTCAGGGAGATAGAGCGCCTGGCCAATGACATAAT
>DAOVGQ010000052.1 GCA_030672315.1 Candidatus Aenigmatarchaeota archaeon
CTTGGCAAGGTTGGTGCTCGCCTCTGATGTGCCTATTATGTAGTAGATGGCAACGGCATCAGGGGTCATGGATAGGGATATCTCCCGGTAGGTTGCTCCCAGGGATTCGAGTTTCTTGATGGCTGACCAGACCCTCTCAGAGACCTGGGGGTCGATGCCCTTGCCAAAGTATTCCTTGGGGATACCTATCCTTAAGCCCCTAACAGATGACTTGAGTTTGGCTAGATAATCACCCGGGGATTTCTGGATTGTGGTGGGGTCCCTGGGGTCGTGGCCCGCTATCACAGAGAGCATGATGGAGGCATCCTGGACGGTTCTGGTTATGGGGCCTATCTTATCAAGGGAGTTGCCGAAGTCGATAAGGCCGTAGCGGCTCACCAGGCCGTAGGTCGGTGTGAGGCCCACCACGCCGCAGAGGGAGGCCGGGCTTGAGATCGAGCCGCCGGTGGACTGGCCGAGGGCTATGTGCGGGTACTCAAGGCTGGCGACCAGGGCTGCCGCGCCGCCCGAGGAGCCCCCGGCTGTCCTTGCGGGGTCGTGGGGGTTCTTGGGGACCTTCCAGCCAGAGTTTGTGGAGGCCCAGCCGAAGCCGAACTCATCCATCTGGGTCTTGCCCACAATCACGCCGCCCTGGGACTTAATCCTGGAGGCCACGGTGCTGTCAAAGGGCGGGACATAGCCTGAAAGGATTCTGGAGCCGGCTGTTGCCTGAAGGCCCTCGGAGCAGATGTTGTCCTTGAGGGAGACCGGGAGGCCGGCAAGGGCCCCGGAGGGTTTTCTGGTTGCTTTAATGTGGGAGAGGGCCTGCTCTCCTGCCAGGGTCACGAATATGTTGTAGGTCCGGTTGAGCTCCCTGAGGCGCTTGAAGAGGCGGGGATAGAAGTCCCTGAGGTCAAGGGAGCCTGAGCCGGCCTTGTGTATGAAATCAGAAACCGAAAGCCCGGTGTAGTCCATAAGAGTTATTTATAATGGGATTATAAATTATTACCATGGGTTTGAGGAGGCTTCCCAGCATGCGGGAGAAGAAGAGGTATGTCGTCTTCAGGGTTATTTCTGAGCAGGGTATGGATTACGGTGTTGTTAGGGATGCCCTCTGGAACTCCATGACGCACTGGATAGGGGAGGCCGGGCTGGCAAGGGCCAACATAAGGATTGTGAGGAACCTCTGGAACCAGAGGGAACAGAAGGGATTTGTCCAGGTGTCGCCCAAGTACGTGGACCAGGTAAAGGTGGCCATGGGCCTGATACACCAGATTGGGGACCAAAGGGTGATATTCCAGAGTGTAAGGGTCTCGGGGACAATAAAGGCCGGTAGGAAGAAGGCTGGGATAGCGAAATCAAAAAAATAGCTCTGGAAACTGCCCCGGGTTATACAGGTGGGAAACTCCTTCGTTGGAAGGCGTAACAGAGTTCTTGGAAGTTGCCCCGGGCAAGTGCCTGCCAGCCCGAAGGGCTGGATATTAAACTTGCGAGCGGACAACTCCTTTTGGCTTAAACGCCTTAAGGCAGTCAGGAAGAGGAAACCATGTAGCTGAGTTCCTTCAGGAACACAAGGCCTATGTTGTCCATCACAACCTTATCCCTGGAGGAGTCATATACAGGGAACTTGTCTCCATAGGATACCCTTGCCTCAAGGGTTACCATAACATCGTAGTTGTAACTCTCATCAGATTCACGGAACCCTGAGATAGAGACATCTCGCACAGAAAGCGAATCCTTGTACTCTGTCTCCAGTATTATCTCTATTGAGTCCTGGATTGCCTGTTTGAGTTCGTTATTATTAAGCCCGGATGGGAAATGCTGGTCTATTGCTCCAGCAATCTCAGAATGTATTATCTCTTCGGGGTTAAGGTTGCTGTTAAGGCCATTCCTCATCTCAAGTATCTTCCTGTAATCAATATCGTATTCCCCATCAGGGAGGAATGTCCTTTTCATCTCAATGTCCTCTTTCATGCCGTATTCCTGGGTCAGTTTGGTAACGACCATGTTGGCATCACCGGCCGAGGTGGTGACCCTGAGTCTGCCTGATTCATCCTGAAGGGCTACGATATATCGAGGAAGCGTGACAACATAGTCATGGGTGAAGCTGTAGCCCGAACTGGTATATCTGGCAAGATTATCCTCGATATTCTCTCTTATAGACTTCTGGATGTCATCTCCATTGCTTATGGTTTCGACCTCTGCATCCCTGAGAGCATCATAGACTGCCTGGTAGACAGAGTAATCAAGTGCGGTGTCTGTATAGAGTTCGGCTGCATCCAGGGCGTTGCCCATGGCGTACAGGTGGGTGTGGAGAAGAACCTGGTAGGTGTCCCCCTCAGCCCATAATGGAGTGAAATCGAAGAATATGAAGAAGATTCCGAGAATCATTCCTATCAGTATCATTATGTTTGCGGTTGCCCTGAGTTTTTTCCTCATTTCTCCATCACAACCTTTCCCTTCAGCTTGCCTGTTACAGCGCCGGGAAGGGGTATGTCAACATTGAATATGTTGGCCCCTGCAGAGACACTGCAGCTTGCTATTTCAACAGCCTCGCAATTTGAAGGCTGTTCCTTGAAGTACAGGCAGGGATTGACTGCATCAATATCCCTTGGTGTCTTGCTTGTGGATAGCTCGAAGTGGAGATGGATTGCCTCTGAGCGGCCTGTATTGCCTGTCATGGCAATCTTTTGTCCTGCTTCGACTTCCTGGCCATTCTCCACCTCGATGTCCCTGAGATGGAAGTAGTGTGTGTAGAACTTCTCGCCGTCTGGGGATGTGTGTTCCAGGGTAATCATGTTTCCGAATCCCCTGAGACCCATGATGTCCGGGCAGTTGCAATTCTTGTTGTCCGGCTCCTTGAAGCAGTTCGGGGATGCCTTGCAATTGTCATAGAGGAATACGACCGTTCCGTCGTACGCGGCCATGACACTATCACTTTCGTCCCCCTCGCTTGAGATGTCAAGGCCGCTGTGGCAGTAGCAGGGCCTCGGGAAATCCCTATATCCAAAGGGGGATGTTATCCTGCCGGTATCGGAGGGCCATTCCAGTGTTATTTTTAGGTCTGGTTGGGTATGGCCGCACTCGCCGTGTTCAGCAGGCCTCTCTGGGGCATTTATGTTGACATCGGGGTTTTCCTGAAAATGGAAGCTGAAGGTGCTACCAAGATTACTGAGCGTGGCCTTCAGGGAATTATAGGCATCCTGGGGCTGGGAGGCATGGTTGTCTGCAACAGATTCTCCCAGGACCCTCATGTAGCTCTTTCCCTGGGATTCCCTCTTCAGGAGGCTCAGAACAGCTGTCCCCTTGTCGCTCATATCCATGGACAGGGATACTGTCTTCTTTACATCGAGAACGGACTGGACATGAATCGCCTTCATTACCATCAGGGTTATAAAGAGTCCCACACCCACCGCAAGTATGAAGAAGAGGATAATCTGGCCCTTTCTCCTAGACATCCACATCAAGCCTCCCCATGTGGGAATAATCTTCGTAGTCTATGTTAAGGTAGATTGAGTGGGTCTTGTGGTCGCTCTCTGCATTCCAGAATTTGACCTTGTCCCAGAGGTTCCTGGGAAGGGTCGACACAAGAGAATATTCGAATTTCCACTCAGTTTCTGCATCAGCCTCCAGGTCGGTCACCCTGGCTTCGGCGATGATGCCGCATATATCGCATAGGTCGCAGATGTTCTTGCCCTTGTTGTCGTTCAGGGTTTTGACCTGGACAGCGTCCCCTTCCTGCTCAAGGCAGTCCAGGACCATGTAGGAGAGTGAGACTGCATTGAGCTCTCTTGTGGTAATCTGGGACTCTATATCTGCAGAGGTGAAGTTGCTCACGAGGAACATCCTTCCCCCTATAATGACAGTCACGAACACGATGGCCCCTATGGCGGTGTACAGCAGCTGGTATTCCCCCATTTATTCCCCCCTTCCTTCGGGTGATTCGGCCCTCTTGTTGTAATCATCCCTGGTAAAGAACCGGACCTTACTGTCTGGTTCTTTTAATACAATTATCTCGTTGGTG
>DAOVGQ010000032.1 GCA_030672315.1 Candidatus Aenigmatarchaeota archaeon
AGGGGAAAGCCCTGCACCTATAAAATCTTTGGGCTTGATGTGGCCATCAACACAGGCAACTTCATGTACTACATCCCGCTCCTCACCCTCATGGAGAAGGGGGACATGTTTGATGACAAGACCCTCATCCGCGCCTATGGGACCTATGTCCAGGAAATGATAAAGGTTTCAGCGGGCCAGGCCCTTGACATCTGGTGGCACAAGGGCAAGAAGGAGAATGTGACAGAGGAGCAGTACCTCCAGATGTGCGCTTACAAGACGGGGACCCTTGCAAGGCTCTCGGCCCGCCTGGCAGTAATCCTCTCGGGGGGCTCCAAGGAGCTCGAGACCCTGTTGGGAAGGCTGGCCGAGTCCCTTGGAGTGGCCTTCCAGATTCAGGATGACGTGCTCTCGGCAAGCCCCGGGGAGTTCACCAGCAAGAAGGGTTACGGGGACGACATAACCGAGGGAAAGCGAAGCCTTCCAGTCATCCACTGCCTCAACAATGCCCCCGAGGACCAGAGGAGGGAGCTCCTCGAAATCCTCAGCAAACACACCAGAGACCCAGAGCTGATTTCCAGGGCCCTCGAAATCCTCAACGGAAATGGCTCTGTGGACTATGCAAGGAAGTTTGCCAGGAATCTCCTCGAGGAGGCCTGGGGGGAGGCCAAGCCCATGCTCCCTGACAATCCGGCCAGGAAGACCCTTGAATCCTTTCTGAACTTTGCCATCGAGCGCAAAATCTAGGCCAGGGGTCTTGGAAGCTTTAAATATACATCACACAACTAATGTCAAACCACACGAGCCCGGCATTTATTAACCAGCCTGATATAATTAATTCAGGGTATATACCGTTGCCGCGAAGCGGATTTGCATAAAGAACCAATGTAACCAAACAGGTGCAACACGTGTCCATAAAAGAGAAGCTAAGGGAATACAGGCGGGTCCTCCAGATTTCGAGGAAGCCCGGAAAGGACGAATTCATCAGCGCAAGCAAGATATCGGCCCTGGGCATAGCCCTTATAGGCTTTATCGGCTTCATCATATTCATCATATTCATACTCTCAGGGATTTAGTGATAGCATGACTATTTATGCCATACGCACGACCTCTGGAAGGGAGGACATGGTGATAGACATCATGGCATCCAAGATAAGGAGCGGCGGCCTCAATGTCAAGTCTGTCTTCCACCCAGCAGAGATAAAGGGTTATGTCTTTGCCGAGGGCACCTCCGGCGCAGTGCACAAGGCTGTCCAGGGCCTGATGCACATCCGGGGTGTAATCGACAAGCCCGTCCCCCTTGACGACATAAAGCACTTCCTCGAGACCGAGAGAAAGGACAGGATAAGGCCTGAAGAGGCCAACATAGTCGAGATAATAGGCGGCCCCTTCAAGGGAGAGAAGGGGAAGATAACCCGGGTGGACTCTGTCAAGGACGAGGTCACAATAGAGCTCCTGGACGCCTCGATACCCATACCAGTGACCATAGCCACTGAATTTATCAAGATTCTCAAGCGAACCAAGAAGGACGAACCCGGGGAGGAAAAGGAATAAAAGCCCTTATTCCATGGTGATGTTTATGGCCAAGCAGACAATCGAAGCCCTGGTTGACGGCGGAAAGGCATCCGCAGGACCCCCCCTGGGCCCGGCTCTCGGTCCAATGGGGGTCAACATGGGAGAGGTCATAGCCGCCATAAATGAGAAGACCAGGGACATGGCAGGCATGAAGGTCCCTGTCAAGGTGATAGTGGATACTGACACCAGGGAGTTCGAGGTAGAGGTAGGCACGCCTCCAACCTCTGCCCTGATAAAGAAGGAACTGAACCTGCAAAAGGCCTCAGAGGAGCCAGGCAAGAAGCGTGTGGGTGACCTGACCCCTGAGCAGGCCAGGAAGATTGCCAGGATAAAGTTCGGCTCTGAAGACGAGGCCGGCTACAAGCAGGTCGAGGGAGCAGCCCGCAGCATGGGCATAACAGTGGGCAAGGGCGCTGTAACAGAGGAGGAACTCAAGGCCTATGAGGAGGCCAAGGCAGCTGAGGAGGCAGAGAAGGCAGCCAAGGAGGCCGACAGGATAGAGGCCGCGCCAGAGGCCGGGGCCCCTGAGGAGGCAGAGAAGCCATCTGAAGAAGGGGAGTCAGAGAAGGCGGAGAAGAAGCCCGAGAAGAAGGAAGAGAAGGAGGAATAAAACCCCTGAACCCTGTTTTCCACCAAAACCCCCAGAACCCCCCCTTTACACTAAAGATTTAAATGTTTTTACTTTTCAATAATGACTTATGAATGGTTTCAATCACATCCTGGACACATATCTCTGCCATTACAGCAAGCTGTTCTGGCTGCTCTTTACCCTAGCAGGAACCATGTTCATAGCCACCGTATCCCTGGGGCTTGTCAGCCTCTTCTACCTTGACGTAATCCTGGGCGTGGCCCTGGTAGTGGTCGGCATTCACATGCTTGGTGAGGAGTTCTCCCACCGCAGAATAAGGAAATCCCAGGACGATTCTGTTCGGGCAATAAACGAGCTTCTCCAGTGGGCTGAGAAGTCCTATGACTACACCAGGGCCTTCAAGGACAGGCACGAGATGAGAATCTACAGGCTGGACCACAAGCGGGCAGAGCACGAGAACAAGGTTGAGGAGCAGTTCAGGTCTGCTGTAAAGAAGGTAATCGAGCTCGAGAACAAGCTCAACAAGGCAGTCAGGTCCCTTGAACAGGAAAAGAACCTCATAACCAAGCTGGACAGGGTGGCCAGGGACATACTCAAGGAGAGGCAGTTTATCGAGAGGCGTGTTCTTGACCTCTCCCTGACCCAGTTAAGAGCCCTGCAGTTCCTGAGAAGGCGGGGCAGGCTCACCAACAAGGACTACCGCAGGCAGTTCAAGGTCTCTGACAAGAAGGCCTACAACGAATTGATGGCACTCTCCCAGAAGGGCCTTATAAAGAGGCAGGGCAAGGGCCGCACCACACATTATGTTCTGGCCTTCTAAATGAGTAAATATTCATTTAATATCGGGTACAAGTGATAATATGGGTGTGGACAAGCTATCTGTACTGGATGATATTGAAAAGGAGTTGGCTGAGGGAGACACCAGGGGGGCATGGGACATTCTAGACAGACTTGAAAACTATGGCGGGCCTGTCTATGAGCTAGCAAAGAGTATTTATGAAAAATCTCTTAAAGAGAAAAAGCCTGTGAAAGGTAGCCACACATTATAACCATTCTAACTAAGGTGACATTGTGCCATTTTTTAAAAGATTCCTTGAAGACCTTAAGTCCGAATACTTGGAATTGTTAAAGAGCAAACTCTCTGCTGGAGAATATCGTGATGCAAAAAGGATATATAACTCCCTAAGGCATATATTCAGCTACGACGACGAGACTTTGGGTGAGTTGGAGAAAATCATTGAACCCTACAAAGAAAGCTTATAAAGGTTAACCACCCATTATCTTCATTATCCGTGCGGTCTTACCCCCTTCCATGCTGTGAGGGAGGCGGGTTCGCGTACTGCTTCGGCAGGAGGATATCATGAAAAACATTCTTGCAAAGCTAAAGAAGGCGCAGGCTGATTCCAAGCCCAGGAAGTTCAGGCAGTCCTGGGACCTCACAATAAACCTCAAGGGCATTGACCTCAAGAAGCCCGAGAACCGGTTCAGGCTCGATTTCATGCTTCCAGAGGGCCGCGGAAAAGACCTCAAGGTCTGCGTGATAGCAGACTCCCTGGCAGCCGAGGCCAAGGGCCAGGCCGACCTTGTCATAACCAAGAACGAGATAGAGCCCCTGGGCAGGGACAGGAAAAAACTCAAGAAGCTGGC
>DAOVGQ010000082.1 GCA_030672315.1 Candidatus Aenigmatarchaeota archaeon
AGCCTGATGTCGCTCTTGGTCAGGCCCACCTGGATGGCATAGAGCCGGAAGGCCTCTGGCTGGAAGCCCCTCCTTATAAGGGCCTGAACGGTGTGGAGACGGGGGTCGTCCCAGCCTGTTACCTTGCCTTTTGCAATCCACTCCTTTATATCACGGGTGTGGAGCTTCTCGTCTGGAAGGTATATCATGCCGAAGTTGACGGTGGTGGGTTTTGACCAGCCAAATGCCTGGCAGATTCGGCTCTGGACCTCGGTGTTGTGCTCGTGCTCCTTGCCCCTGAATACATGGGTAACGCCTAGAGTGTGGTCCTCCACTGCGCAGGCATAGTTGTAGAGGGGCCACACGTTGAACTTTCGGCCCTTGAGGGGGTGCCTGGTTTTGTTGACGCGCATGAGGGGAGGGTCCCTCAGGGCAGGGTTCGGGTCTTTCATGCTGGTCTTGATGCGCATGACTATCTGGCCCTCGTGGTAGAGGCCCTTGAGGGTGTTGTGGAAGTCTGCAAGGCTGGCCCTGGGGCTCTTGTCCCTGTCAGGGCAGTTCCTCTTCTTGAGCTTGAGTTTCTTGAAGGTTTCGGGGGGGCAGGTGCACATGTAGGCCTTCCCGCTGGCCAGGAGTTCCCGGGCATGCCTGTAGTAGAGCGCAAGGTTGTCTGATTCTATAACAAGCTTGTTCCATTTTATTCCAGCCACCTCTAAGTCATCCTGGATGGCCTGGTAGTACTGCTTCTCTATCTTGCCAGGGTCAGTGTCCTCGAGCCTGAGGATGAATTTGCCCTGGTCCTTCTGGGCATAGAGGTAGTTGAGCATGGCAGCCCTGAGGAGGTGGGCTATGTTGAGGGGGCCTGTGGGGGAGGGGGCAAAGCGGGTGACAACCTTGCCTGGTTCGGCGTTGGGGAGCGGGGGAAGCTCCTCCTGCTTCTTTTCCTCCCTGACAAGCATCTCAGGGGCGAGTTCGCGCAGGCGGGCCTCTTGTGTTTCCGGGGAGAGGCGGTTTATGTCCGCTACTGTCTTTTCGACCTCGATTCTGACCTGGGCGGGGTTGGGCCGCAGGTCGGGCTCGTTGCCCAGGACCTTGCCCAGCACGGCCTTGGGGTTGGCCTTTCCGCCGTAGAAGACTGCGTTCTGGAGAGCGTACTTCACTATCCTGGTCCTCATTCGCACCATGAATAAAGTAGACCAGGGATATTAATAAATTGGTGAGATTGCAGCTGGGGTTGAACATAATTTAATCCAAAGGTTTGTTGATAGAAATTGTATTTATACCCAAATAATCTTTTATCCCCCTGCCTTCTGTTGGCAAACCAAATTTCTTTTGTTTGTCTCTTTTCCAGGCAGGAAGTGCCCTGTAGTCATCTGAAAAGCCTTGCTCTGTAATTTCATCAGCGGTCCCCTCAAATACGGGTTTACAATCCTTCATATTATAGACTATGTATCTTGGCCTCTCTGGGTATTCCATTTGTATCACCATCTGTATCGGTATTATAAAGTAAAAGATAATCTTTATAAATTTTGGTCCACTCTCAAGCCTCTTCGCCTGCGGCCAGGAGCATGCCTGAAAAGCTTTATAAATAGTCTTGGGCCCAATATCATTCAAGGCAGTTCGGTATGATGGAGCTCAAATACGACCCCAGAAAGGGAATCTGGGTCGAGGAGCCTGCCTCCTTTGAGAAACTCCACCGAAACCATTTCGGTACAAACAAGAAAGGAAAGCTGTTTCTCGAAGTTGAGGAGACCCTCTATGCCCTTAATTTTCTTAGGGGAACCTGTCTGCATGGTAAGAAGGAGCTGGGTTTTAATGAGGTTGCTGCGATATATGCCAAGGATAATCCGAGACTGTTTATTATGTACAATGCCTACAGGGACTGGAGGGATAGGGGCCTGATTCTCAAGAGGATTGAATACCTGGACAAGTCAAAAACCAGGAAGAGGCCAAAGATAAGCAGGAAGTATCCGGCCAGGGATATAAAGAAGGTCAAGCTCAAGTCAGTGGCTGTGTGGTATCCCAGGAGTTTGTTTTCGGTTATTGAGGACGAGACTGAGGGGAGGATGCTGTTCAATGAGTACTGGTTCGGCCAGTGGGGGATATACAAGCAGGACAGGGGTGGCCTCCTCAAGCTGAACTCCCTGGAGATGGTCTTTCTGACCAAGCACTTCGGGCTCAAGGTCAGGGACCTGGAGAGCGGGAAGGGGCTGACGCACAGGCAGATTCTGAAGCAGATGATAAAGGAGAGGGAGTATGCCAAGCAGCTCTATGAGGTATATGAGGACTGGAGGCTAAAGGCCTTTGTGATAAAGACAGGGTTCAAGTTCGGCACGCACTTCAGGATATACTTCCCGGGAGCATCTCCCAAGCAAGAGAACAAGGAGTGGATTCACTCCAAGCATGTCATACATGTCTTCCCAAAGGAGCAGAAGCTCCTGATATCAGAGTGGGCCAGGGCGGTAAGGGTGGCCCATGGGGTGAAGAAGACCTTCCTGCTCTCCATACCTGAGATGAAGAAGGAGGATTACATTGACTATCCGGCAGAGTTCATTGCCTGGAGGAGGAAAAAGTCAGGAAAGGACTGGGTCAGGGAGACCCCTGAGGACAGGCCCAGGTATCTCCTGGTGGCCGTGTCTGAGGACGAGCACATAGGAGGGGTTGAGCTGGCCAGCCTACTCAAGAAGGCCGAGTCCATGGGCCTGGAGCTGATTCTGTCCATATCGGACAGGGAGACTGCCATAACCTACTATGTGCTCAAGAAGGTCATTCTGCCCGGGTCGGACTATGAGTACTATGAGATTGAGTGGATGAAGCCATAACAGGGTTAATTGGTATAATGTTAAGATTTGTCTTAAGCCTTTTTGACATGCGGGAGCGTCTGTAAAGGCTTAATGAGATTGAGTGGATGAAGCCATAGGGTCTATACTGAGAAATTGAGTATCCATTCTGGTTTTTCTGGAGGGTCTTCAGCGAGGAGCTCCCTCCAGGCCTCGTCGGTGAGCCTGTCGCTCATGGGCTGCTTGAACTCGTAGTAGGTCATAACAGGGCCGGCTCCCAGGAGGATTCGGCCGTCAGGAACCATGTAGGCCACGACCATCATATCCACATAGCCCACGCCCTCCTCAAGGACCTGCCTGGTGTTGCCGTCTGTGTGGACGTCAGCCACGATTGTGGTCTTCTTGGCCTTGTCATCCACATCCTCGATCACACCGTTGAGCTGCTCCCCGAAGTCCTTGATGAAATCGTGGTCCTCCTGGGAGAGCTCCTGGTTCTCAAGCTCTTGGGTGGATATCTCGACAAGCCTTTCAAGTATTTCCTCAAGGCTCTCCAACCTGGCCTTGGAGGTGTCATCCAGGACATTCATGGAATCAAGGCCCTCTGTTGTCATCCTGGTCAGGGCCAGCAGCCTGTTGTAGAATTCGGGAACAGGCTCGACATAGCCTACCACGGGCTTCTCTGGAGGAGGCACTGACCCGGCCATTGGGGTGTAGCTCTGCTTGGCATAGAGTATGGTGTCGTGCCTGAGCTCTGCCCAGGAGGCCAGGGCGGTTGTGAGCTCCTTGTCCTGCCAGGCCTGGGTCTGCATGAAGGTGGGATAGCCCTCCCCGAAATCCTTGATGAGGGGCTTGAGCGCATAGAGCCATGACCAGTAGAGGTTTTTATTCCAGTCCACATCTGAAAAGCCATCGAATTCCTCCTGGAGTTCATTTAACCGGATGGTGTAGTTTATGTAGCTTGAGTCGCCAAGCTCGTCAAGGAGTTCCCTTGCTCTCTCTGAACCGAGGAGTATCATCACATCCAGGCCCCGCGGGAAAACCCTCAAGGGGCCGCCAAGGGTGTATTCCAAGGTGAAGGGCTTCCCTGTGCCTGTGAAGGAACCGGTCGCCGGGAAGACAAGGTTCTGGAACATGTAGGAGTCGGGGATGAACCTCTGGCCCATGAGACGGAAGCCCTTTGTGTATTCCAGAATCTCATCAGCCTGTTCTGGAGAGAATGGTGGCCAGAGTGCAACGTCGCCTGTTCCGCCGTATATCTCAGGGGTTCTGTATTCTGCCAGCTTTGCCTTGAGTTCTCCTATAGTCTCCTCTGTCAAATCATTCGGGTCGAAGGGGCTGCCGAAGACTGCATTCAGGGATTCTATATATTCATAGGGGCCCAGGTCGTCAGAGAGTCCGACATAGAAGGCTGTTACAGTGTAAATCCTGTCCCATTTGTCCTTTAAATT
>DAOVGQ010000080.1 GCA_030672315.1 Candidatus Aenigmatarchaeota archaeon
GAGAACCCTCTATACCGGATGCATATCCATGGAGGAATTGCCCCTGATAACAACTCTTCTCGATAAGGGAATTCTAAAACCCGCAAGATACCTCCCAACAGGGTTAAAGAAAGGCCGTGGGTTATGATAAATCCCTTACCCTCTCAAGAATCTTTGTTATGATTTCAGCTGCCTCATTGGGATACCAGAAGTTTATGAACCTGCTGCACTCGATGTTCATGACAATTCTTCTCCTGTTCCCTTTGGGGGGCTTCTTTGTCATTAAGAGCTGCTTCCTTGGGGCCACTGACTTCAGGCCCCTGAAGAAATGCTCTATGGTCACCCTGGGAGAGGCCATGTTCATGAGGGCCTTCTTGGAGGCCCTGAGGAAGTTCCTGGGGGTGAAGTCCCTCTCCAAATCCTTCATAACCTCCCTGCTGGTATAGGCCCGGATGGCATCCAGGTCTGCCTTGATGTTCTCCAGGAAATCGGGGTTCATGTCGTCAAGGCCGAATTTCTCCGAAACCCTGATTATGTTGTTTATCGCGCGCTCCTCCTCAAGCAGGACCACAGCCTTGTAGGACTTGTCTATATGGTGGAAGAACTTACTGTACTCCTCGTTTATGTCCTCCACTATCTCCTTCAGCAGCTTCCTGTCAACACCCCTGCTGTCAAAGGTAGAGATGTCTATAATGCTGGGAACGAGCTTGAGCCTGTTGAAGGCGGAATGGATAAGGGCAATGGTCTGGCCTGACTTGACCTCGTTCCAGAATGACTGGTATATCTTGAGTCTTTTCCTGTGATCCTCCTCGCTGGAAGCAACCCATGCGTATCTGTTCCTGAATCCGTGGAGCCTTGCAGGCCGATTGTCCTTTACAAAATCCCTGAAGAGTTCCAAGGCCTCCCTCTTTTTGGGAATCCCCCTGTTGAAATCCACCCCAAAGGCCCTCTTCCTGGGAATGGTTGAGAGTATGAGCGTTCCGCCTGTCTTCATCCAGCACAGGCTGGCCACTGTCTCGGAGTTGTCATCCCTGGATGTGGGAATCTCAAGGGCAGGCCCTGAATGGGGAGCAACATATGCAAAGTCCCGCTCTCCCTTCTTCCTGTATACAACATAGCCCCGCCTGAAGAAAATCTGCATGAATAATATTATAGTGGCGGGCCTATTTACCTCTTTCTCTTGCCGTGCTTTTCAAAGGGGGTCTTTACAAGAAGGGAGTTGGGAAGTACAACCCTCTTCTCTCCGTCCTTGAGCGTGACAGAGATCGCATCCACCCTCTCCACCAGGCCCTTGTGGCCGGCAACCTTAACAAATTCCCCGTGCTTCAGGGACTTCTTGAGGTAGAGGCCTGCAGTGAAATCCGCAAGCGTGTCCTTTATTGCCAGAATCAGTATGGTCACTGTCGCTGTCAGTAGAATCGCAAGGATTATGTTGAGCGCCATGGCATCGAGGCCCACCAGCCCCAGGGCCATGATTATAGAGGCCAGGGCAACCGTGTATTTGACCAGTGAGCCTGATATGATGCTTATGGTCTCCTCGGCAAAGAATCTCATCCCGGCCTCCTCAAAGACCTTGCCCATGAAGTCAGCTATGAGAAGGCCCACGACTATTATCAGTATGGCAACAATGAACCTTGGAACGAAAACCGCTATCTGGGTGAATATGTTGAGGAGTCCAGGGAATCCGAGGGTCTCGATTATAAGGCCAAGGAACATAATGTATATGAACCACTTGACCATGTCACCTATAAGGCTCACTATGTTCCCCCTGTAGCCCACGGCCTTGAGGATGTCATCGGTCCAGCTCCTTACAGTCACCTTCCTGAGTCCCGCTATGCTGAGTAGTTTGACTATCACAGCCTTGCCTATCTTGCCCAGCACATAGGCTACCAGAAGCAGCGCGCCTACCTGTATTATAAGCTGCAGGTTTGGCAGTATGTAGTTCTCAGGAAACCCTGTAAAGAACTCCACTAGCCAGCTCCAAAGGGACTGCAGGAACTCCTGGATGTTCATTGCCATGTAATTCACCTGTCACGAGCTTTCCTTCCCGAGCTAGAGGGTCGGGCAAGAATGGCTATGGATTAGAAATATTTGTCTTTTTAATATTAATAGCTTACATCAGGAGTGCCCCTCAGAGCAGTTGCTTGCCCTTCAGGACGTCCCTGACCACTGACTTGGCGTCCTCAAAGAATTTGAGCAGGATGGGCCTCTCTGTATAGGACCTGTAGTTCTCCCTTACCGAGTTTATTATCTTATGGGGTATGTTGACGCCGCTGGCCCTGCTGGGCTCAATAAGGGGAGGATTCAGCTCCACATTGACCACAACAGGCTCTCCATTTATGGAGATGTCCACCCTGGCTATGTGGGTATCCATGGACCTGGCTGCGTCAAGGGCGAGCTGCTCCTCGTCAAGGCCGAGCTTGTGGTTCCTGAGTTCCCCAGGGGCGAACAGGACATCCGTTGCCTTGGTCTTTTTCTTGACAGAGGCTACAACCTCGGGCTCTGCCACGTATGCTGATATGATGTCCTTGTAGACCTCCTCTATAAGAATCGGTTGCTTGAGGTGCGCAAGCGCGTCTATGATGCTCTTGGCCTCCAGGTGGTTCTTGACCACCACGCCTGTCTTCTTCTCAGTGGTCCTGATTATCATGGGGTAGCTTCCTGACTCCACCATCCTGATGGCCGCGCTGGTTGACCTTGCCATGTTGAGGTTGATGGTGGGTATCCCCCTTTTCCTTAAAACAGTGAGAAGGAAGAACCTCTCAGCTGCCAGGAGGTAGGATATCGGCTTTATGGGCATGTAGGTCTCTCTAGGGAAGAGGGAAAGGAGCTGGTAGGCATAGGATGAATAATCCCTAGGTATCCTGGGCAGCAGGGCCCTGAACCTGAGTATGTCTGTGGCACGATACTGTATCGAGAACTTCTCATTCAGCCCGATTCCTATGCTGTCAATGGGGACAAAAAACACGGAATCAAAGGACTTTTTAGCCTCTGCCAGGAGCTTCAGGTTGCTCTCGCTCTTTTCCTGGCCTATGATGCACAGCGTCATGCTATCAGGTCCGGATTCTTACCTTCAGTTCTTGAAAGCCATACTTAAAAAGATTCCCCGGGGTTAAATCACGGGTATGGAAACAGGAGATTGCGAGGGCTTATGCCGGCATCATTCCCACCTTGGCAAAGAAGAGGAATATCGCTATCGCGACAAAGGCCATTATGATGCTGTGCTTTACGCCTGCTAAAACGGAATTCTCACCGAGCTGGCCTGTTATCAGGCCTATGAATATTCCCTGAATTACCAGGGAAGAGAAGAACATGGATATGTAGTATGCCCCCACCTTCTGAACAGGGATTCCGAGTGTCGTTGCTATGGCTATGTACAGGCCGCAGGGAAACGACATCGCGCTTTCTGGCGGGCATGGGTTGGTGAAGACCAGCTGGCTCTGGAAACCCGCTCCCCCCATCTCGCTCTGGCTCTCTATCATGGGAACCATCACGAATATTATGAGCAGGGATATCCCCAGGAACATAAAGAATATGGCATACATCACCATGATGTGCTGCTTCATCATCGAGGACCTCTCCTGGTCTGCCTCCCTGAGCATGAGCATGTCCCTGGAAATAGACTCCAGGGTGGATACCATGTTCCCCCCTGTCTCATAGGACTCCTTGAGTATCATAAGGGCATCTGATATAATCTTTGAACCCTTGGCCTTCTTCTCAAATATCTCCAGGGCCCTCAGGAAGGGGGTCCCCCAGGACATGCGGTTGTGCATCTTCTTTACCTCATCGGTCAGGTTGCCATAGTTGGACTTGCTCACCACACCAAGGGCATCTGGAAGGGGCATGGAGCGGACAGAATCCGCAAGATCCCTGATGAAGTTTGGGAACTCCAGCTCCAGGCTTTTCACCCAGAGATACCTGGAATACTTGAAAAAGAAATAGGGAACAGCTGTGAGGAAGATTGCTATTATAACCAGGTTTCCCAGGACAGCGGCATCTCCAATCGCTATGCCCCCTATTATGAGGCCGGTGCTTATAACAACCATAACAGCCAGTGTCCTTTTCTGCCCGTATGCCTTTTCCTCTTCACTCATTGTCTTCTTTCCCATATCATCACTCCATTGGCGAGGATCCCTTAAGGATGACTATAAAGGCTACGGAGACCATGGGGGTTAAAAAGAATACCACAAAGGTCTGCAGCATCAGTATGTCCATGCCGCCCAAGGGCGACATTATGGCAGTAAGCACTATAAAGAACAGTGAGCCCACCATGACAAGGGTGATGTATATCTCGGTGTAGAGCGCAATCTTCTTTGCATAGTCATTCAGGGAGAGCCTGTACCGTGTCATAAAGGTCCTGGTCTTTGTGTTAAGATAG
>DAOVGQ010000012.1 GCA_030672315.1 Candidatus Aenigmatarchaeota archaeon
CCTCGTTTATCCTCCTCTGCATCTCGGCGTAGTCTATCAGGTGGAGAGTGGTTATGCTCCTGGTGGCATAGGGATACTTGGCCCTAACCTTAAATGTGCACTGGGTCTTGACAGGGACCTGCTCCTTTTTCAAGGCTTGCAGGGTCCATTCCACTTGCTTCTTTTCGCCTCTTAGAAGGCTAATGGTTTGCTTTGCCTTGTCATCAGCTAGCTTTTTGAAGAGACCCTCGCAGTAGTCATAGAGCTCGACCTGTATGTTATCCAGCTTTGTTATCTCGGCGTTGATGTCGGCCACGTTGCTGACAATGGCCACGAGTTTTATGGTTCCCTCGGGGGGGACGTTGTTGGGGAGGGCCTGGAGGCTCTCTATAACAATGACGTCGTGGGTCTCCTCCACTGTCTGGCCGCACAGGCCGGGTATTATGCAGAGAAAGTCAGGGGTGGTGCAGCCTGATACGAGAAGGGTGAGTATTATGGGCAGTATAAGGAGGGGCTGGTGCATATTAATTATATGCCGTGGAAGATATATATTATTATGAGGATTAGCCGGCGGGGTGACATGAAAGGCCAGCTTGTTTTTGAGTTCGTGGTAGCGACCCTGTTCTTTCTCGCAATAATCATGTACACCATAAACTATCTCAACAGCACGGTCTTTCTCTATTCCAGCGACCACTACACCAACACCCTTGAGAGCAAGGCCTGGCAGGTTTCAGAGATGCTGGTCAGGAGTCAGGGGGACTGGTCAGGGATCCCTCCCAACATGGTTCCCTCGGCAATAGGGTTTGCAGAGGAGTGGCCTAAACTCAGCGAGGACAAGATAAAAAGCCTGGACAACTGGTGTCCGGCCAATATGGAAGAGATGACGGGGCTTCTCAATGTCGACTCCCGCATACACGGGATAAGGCTGGAGATAAACAAGTCTGTTTCAGGGAGCGAGGTGACCCTGCTCGAGTGCGGAAGTCTTGCCAGTGGGATACAGAATGCCAGGGCCACCAGGTTCGGGATTAGTGATGTGGACCAGAAGCTGCTCAAGATAGGAGTCTGGTACTGGTAAATGGGTTCGCTGAGAACCGAGAGTGCTTGCAGTTCCCGAAGGGAACTGATGAGGATTAGTCGCCGACCAGTTTTACACCGGATATCCTGGCTATGTTGAAGTCAAGGGCCCTCAAATCGTCCGGGGTCATGTCGTGGACGCTGTCGTGGCCAGAGGCGCCTGCGGCCATCTTGACCTCCTCTGAGCAGGCCCTCACAAAATTAACAATGCTCTGGGTGGCCTCGCCAATCTTGAGGTTTCTCCTCTTCCTCGGGTCCTGGGTGGCTATACCGTGCGGGCATTCCCCCCTGTAGCACTTCCTGCAGTAGATGCAGCCCATGGCTATCATGAGGGGGAACCCCAGGAAGACAGCGTCTGCCCCAAGGGCCAGGGCCTTGGCAATGTCCGCGCCCTTGCTGAAGCCCCCTCCCACTATCAGGTTCTGCTTGGCCCTGAGCCTGTCCATGAGCGCACGGGCCTGAACTATTGCAGGGAGTATGGGAACCCCGAAGTCGTCAAGCATTATCTCGGGGGCAGCCCCTGTCCCGCCGGACATGCCGTCCAGGGCAATGACGTCTGGGTTTGCCTTAAGGGCAATCCTTACATCGTCACTGACGTGGCCGGCCCCAAGCTTTATTATTATGGGCTTGCCTCCTGACTTCTTTCTGAGCATGTCGACCTTCCCTTTCAGGTCAGAGGGGGTCCTGATGTCCGGGTGGGAGGCAGGGGAGTGGATGTCCATCTGTCTGGGGAGCTTCCTTACCTTAATAATCTCCCTGGTCACCTTCTCCTTGAGGAGGAGCCCTCCCTGGCCTGGTTTGGCCCCCTGGCCGATTTTTATCTCTATGGCATCCGCTGCCCTGAGGTAGGCATCGTCCACACCGAAGCGGCCTGTTGAGTACTGGGCAATCAGCAGCCTGGCATGCTTTCTCTCATCTGGGAGCATGCCCCCCTCTCCTGTGTTTGTACAGGTACCGAGGTGTGTGCTGGCCCTGGCTATCGCAATCTTGGCCTCCCTGGAGAGGGCACCGAAGCTCATGCCTGCGAACATGATTGGCATGGAGAGCTTGAGGGGTTTCCTGCTGCTCCTGCCGATTATGGTCTCAGAGGAGATGCTCTCCCTGAAGTAATCCACAGGGTGCCTGGAGAGCTGGGCAGGGACAAAGACAAGGTCATCAAAGCTAACCTTGCCGAGCTTGGTGCACCTGCCGGAGAGAACAGGCGGTTTTCCAAGCTCTGCGCGGGTCCGTATGTCCTCGAGCCACATCATTGTATCAGTTTTATATTTACTGACCCCATTAATAAATCATAATTGCCAGACCTTCCCGATGTGCTTGATGTCCCCTCCGGGGACAGATTGGGCTTATGTAATCAGGTCTGGAAGGAAGAGGTTGATATGAAGGTAATCATTGTGGGGGGAGGGCACCTGGGAAACGGGCTCGCCCGCCTGCTTGTCAAGGAGAAGCACAATGTTGTGGTAGTGGAGAAGAACGACAAGAGAGCTGAATACCTGG
>DAOVGQ010000057.1 GCA_030672315.1 Candidatus Aenigmatarchaeota archaeon
ATGACTGCCGCACAGGCCGTTGCCGAGCTCAAGGCAGACGCGGTCATAACGGTGAACATGGGCCCCAGGGCATTCATCGTTCTCAAGCAGCTCGGGATAGATATGTATCTGGGCACCGGAACAGTAAGGAAGGTTGTGGAGGACTTCATTGCCGGAAGGCTCAAGAAGGTCGAGGACGCGACAGGGCCGGGACACATGGGTATGCCCGGGTTCGGGCCGGGAGGCGGAATGGGCAGCGGTCCGGGGAGAGGAATGGGAAGGAGACAGACATGATAATAGCAATGCCTGTGCTTGATAATAAGGGAAGGGAATCCAGGATAAGCATGCATTTCGGGCATAATCCCCTGTTTGCTGTATGCGACACAGATAAGGGAGATGTCACTGTAGTGAATATAGGGGGCCACGGCCAGGGCTGCACCCCGGTGGAGGGGCTAAAGAAATATAAACCCGACCTCATATATACAATAGACATAGGCAGCAGGGCCATGCTCCTGCTGAACCAGATGGGAGTCAGGATAAAGACAGGAAATTTCATGATAGTAAGAGAGGTTCTGGAAAACATTGACAGGCTCGACGAGCTTGAGGAAGGCTGTGGCCACTGAGGGTTTTATGGATGAAGAGATAATGGAAATTAGGGAGAAGAGGATGAAGGAGTTCATGGAGAAGAGGGATTTTCCTGAAAAGCCCCTTGAGGTAAGGGACAATGATTTCGATGAGACCATCGGGAAGTATCCCCTGGTTGTGGTGGACTTCTGGTCAGAGTTCTGTCCGCCATGCAGGCTTATAGAGCCTGTGCTGGAGGAGCTGGCAAATGAGCTCCATGGAAGGGTTGTGTTCGGAAAGGTCTGTGTGGACCAGGAGCGGTTGATGGCTTCGAAGTTCGGGATAACGGCAATTCCCACCCTGCTGGTATTCAGGGACGGGAAGCTTGCGGACATGATTATCGGCTATGCCCCCAAGGATGTTCTTCTGGGCAAGCTCAAGAAGCATCTCGGCGAGTAATTCCGCTCAAAGGAGTATTAGTGTGGATACCAGGGATTTCCTGAAAAAGGAGAGTGTGATTGCCGTGGTCGGGGCCACGGTCAATCCAGAGAAGTGGGGATACAAGGTTTACAGGACCCTCAGGGAGGTCTTTCCCAGGGTCTATGCTGTAAACCCAAAGTATAAGGAGGTCCTGGGGGATAGATGCTACCCAAGCCTGAAGTCCCTGCCTGAAAGGCCTGACACGGTCATAACGGTTATCCCTCCCAAGGTCACTGAGGGGGTCGTGAAGGCCTGCAGGGAGCTGGGAATCAGAAAGGTCTGGATGCAGCCCGGCTCGGAGTCCAGAGAGGCCATAGCATTCTGCAGGAAGAACGGGGTAGAGTGCATGTCCAATGCATGCTTCGTGGTTAATGGTTTAAAGAGGGAGTTTGTGGTTTGAATGGAAACGATAGCAGTGACAGGGGGCAAGGGGGAACAGGCAAGTCGACTGTAGCAGCCTCTCTGGCCGTGGTGATGGTCAGGGAAAGGAGGGTCCTGCTGGCTGATGCGGATGTTGAGTGCCCGAATGACCACCTAATCCTTTCTGTCAAAAGGAAGAAGCTCAGGGATGTCTACCAGCCCATCCCGGAATGGGACTTCTCCAGGTGCACGAAGTGCGGGAAGTGCGCCACGGTCTGCAAGCAGAATGCCATTGTTGCTGTCAAGGGAAAGTATCCCGCCTTTGTTCCTGACCTCTGCATAGGCTGCAAGGCCTGTATGGTGGCCTGCCCTGAGGAGGCGATAGGGATGGGCAGGAAAAAGATAGGAACGATTTTTACAGGCAGGGAATATGGTGTCGACCTTGTCTCGGGCGAGCTAAAGCTCGGGCAGCTGGCCTCTGGGGAAATCGTGGTGGAGACCAGGAAGGCCTCAGAGGAGGTTGCCAAGAAGAGGAAGTCTGATATTGTCATTGTGGACTCGTCCGCTGGCGTGGGCTGCCCGGTCATAGCCTCCATACAGGGCTCTGACTTTGTGGTTGCTGTCACTGAACCCACTCCGTCGGCCCTGCACGACCTCAAGAGGGTTCTGTACATAGCCGACCACTTCAGGATTCCCAAGGGCCTGGTCCTGAACAAGTCTGACCTTGACAGGGGGTTTGCCAGGAAGATGGAGGCCTTTGCCAGGAAGGAGGGGATTCCTGTGCTGGGAAGGATACCCTACAGGAAGGACTTCGTGGAGTCTACTGTGAAGATGAAGCCTGTGGTGGCCTACAACAAGGATTACGAGGATGTGTTCCAAGGGATAGCAGAGAAGATTACTGCTTCTCTAGGAAAAGGTTCCTGAAGTCCTCGCTTAGTGTTATGGCGTTGGTCTTTCCCAGAGGCCTTTTTTCTATCATTCCCCTGGCCTTCATCCTCTCCAGTGTCCTGAAGACCTTTACCTTGGAGATGCCGGTGAGGGTAGTAAGCCTTGCCTGGGGAAGCTCGCCCCTGTTATCTGTCAGGGTTTTCAATACCCTTGCCTCGTTCTCTCCCAGGAGGTTCAGGAGCAGGTCTCTGTCTGGTTTTGAATGCCTTCTTTCAAGCCTGGGTGTAAAGAGGTAATAAACAAGCGTTCCTATAAACAGGCCTGTGGAACCCACGAAGGGTATGAAGAACGGGAGAGGGATTAAGCATCCGCAGACATCTCCGGACTCTATGGTTACCTGAACATAGAGAGACGTAACTGAGATAATGAAAACGAACACTGAAAGTATGAGTATTCCGAATACTATCTTTCTTGAGCTGTCCATATAATGGTTTCATATATTGAAACTTAAATATATATATGGTTTCAGACTATTAAATAGTATGAAATTCGCAGTCATTGTGACCATGGTGCTGGTATTGCTGGCAACCACACCCCCCACCTCAGCTGAGGGTAAGGTGTGCGCAGTATATATCACAGGTATAGGGTGTCCGAACTGTATTGTGACAGACCCTGTTATAACATCAGACTTCACCGCACAGAATCCGGATTATCTTGTTATAGAATACGAGATATACCACAAGAACTTTGACAATTACCCCACTGCTGATGGTTATTTCAACAACTACATCCCGCAGGGGGTGGGACACGGTGTTCCCTTCCTGATACTGAATGCCAACAATGTCTATATAGGGAGATATGAAGTGCTGGGAGCAGAAAGTGTGATTAAGAGCATGACCTCAAACGACTGCCCCATGCCGGACGGCTCTTCCGTGGATTTCGGGAATTTGGACATAACCACCTTGACCGGAAAACCGAATATATGGGCCAGGGGCAGGGTCCTGGTTTCAGAGGGAGGCGGCGCTGACAACGAACTGCTGAAAGGCCTTTTGTTTGAAGAGGATATAGCGGGTCTGTTGGGGGGCTTGGGTTATGAAGAGATAGAGCCCGTGCCTGTTCAGCTGTCGGGAAGCCAGACTAACTTTGAGCATGCGGTCCAGCTGGGTGGCTGGATATTCCAGTGGAACGGTGAAGGCCTTGACGGGAATGGTGGAAACGGCTCCGGGGATAACGGGGGAGGCAACAACGGTGATGCACAACATGCTGTATCTTTTTATTCAGTAGTCGCAATTTTAATCATAATAATTGCTGGGTTGTTTGTTTACTTCAAAAGGTTCAGGTGAAATAAAGTGGATGAAAAAAGAAAGAGGCTCGTCATTGCCCTTGTTCTCGTTGCTGCGATAGTGGCCTTCTTTGTAGTGGCCCAGAACGCAGACCCTGGATATCTGAGGGGGCTTGGCCTGGTCCTTCCGCTTCCTTACTTCACGTTTATGATAGCAATCATAGACGGATTTAATCCCTGCACCATGTGGGTTCTGAGTTTCCTCCTGGTCCTGCTGATATCTGTTTCAGAGAGCAGGAAGAGGATTTTCACTGTCGGGTTCACGTTTGTTGTGGTTGTCTATATATTCTATTTCCTGTTCATGGCTGCATGGCTGAACGTCTTCCTTTACCTGGGATTTCTTGACCCGGTAAGGATAGCCATAGGCCTCGTGGCCCTGATAGCAGGGCTCATAAACTGCAAGGAGTTCTTTGCCTTCAGGAAGGGCATAACTCTGATGATACAAGAGAGTCACAAAATTCCCCTGGTCAACAGGATAGAGGGAATGAAGGATGTCATAAAGCACGGTTCCTTCCCTGCCCTCATCATGGCCTCGGTTATCCTTGCATCGTTTGCATCGCTTGTCGAGCTACCGTGCACTGCCGGCTTTCCGATAATATACACCAAAATCCTCTCGGAAAGGGTGTTTGCAGAAAGCATGATTTACTATCTCTACCTGATGTTCTATAACCTGGTATATGTGATACCACTTGCCGCCATAATAACCCTGTTCGGGTATTTCTTCAAGGGCAAACAGATAACCAAAGGCCAGATGCAGGCCATCAAGGTCTTTGGGGGCCTGATAATGATTGCCCTGGGGATTATCCTTATATTCAACCCCGAGCTGCTGATGCTGGTCTAGCTGCCTCTCTTTCTTTTCATCAGAAGCCTTGCAGTCCCCAGAAGGAAGTTCGTCCTCGGAACCCTTTTTATGTATCGCCTGTAGTCATCGCCGAACTTCTCGATGCCTGACCTGTCTGCATCCAGTATATCTATGTAGAATATCACCATTACCACAAGGCCCAGGGCCGTGATTATCCAGTGCTGTACGATAAGGATTAGTGCGAGGCCGAGCAGTATCCCGGCCAGGAACTGCGGGTGCCTGCATATTGAATAGATTCCGCTGTCAACCAGGGTTGTGGTGTGGACAAAGCTCTTTCCCCTCGGCACACGACCCCTTCTCTTGAGGGTGTAGATGGGAAGCCAGCCGAATATGGCTGATATCCAGAGGACTACCCATCCGAGATTTCTGACAACCTCGTGGCCGGCCGGGTTGTAGAGGAAGAAACTCAGGACAATTTGGGATATCATCACGACTGTCAGGACGGAGACCGAGATAATCATCTTCCAGTCTTTCATGTTCAGCCTCCTGCCTGGTTTTTAGTTAGAGAAAATTTACCTTGCCTTCTTCATTGGCCGGCTGCGCGGCCTTTTTGCTCTCCTGGTCCTGGAGCCCCTCAATCTGGATATCTTCCTTGCGGCCTTTACTGGTCTGGGGGTTTTGGTTTTCCCGGCTTCGTGTGGTTCTGGCTCTGGAAGGCTGGCTTCCTGGGGCTCAAAGGGTTCTTGCTCGGGAAGCTTGACTTCATGGGATTCTGTTGGTTCTGGCTCTGGAAGGTGAACGCGGTCTGGTTCTGGCGGCTCCGGAAGGATGGTTTCGGGAACTTCAGGGGGCCTGACACCAAGGGATTCTGCCTCTTCCAGTTCTTCATCCGTTATTTTGTCCGGACTCTTCCTCTCCACGGAATCAAGAAGTTCCTTTTCTCCTAGCCTCCACATTTCAGGAGGCGGCTTGTCCTTGCCGAAGTTGAGCTTTATGAGGCCCAGGGCCTCGGGGCGCTTGGATATTGGGTTTGCAGCAGGAAGCGCGGAATGGTCCAGCCAGGACCTGAGGGTCTCTATCTCGTCCTTGAGGGCAGCTATCTCCTCGTCCTTGGCCCTTATTGTGGATTCGTGCTGCTCCCTCATCAGAGCCATCCACCTGGCCTGCTCCATCTTCCTGGCATCCTCAATCTCCTTGACAAGCCCTTCAAGTGACATGATAAAGAATTGGCAATCAGCTTAAAAAACTTACTTTGGAATGAAAAGGGGCTATTTCTTTGGCTTTCTGAGCTCGTTGGCTATCTTGGGATTGGTGAAGTTGCAGTCCACGCAGGCCTGGACAGCCCTCTTGCCCGCAGGCCCGGGAACCTTCCCGGCCGCCTTCATGGCATTGTTGTAGAGGGTTATTAAAGAAAGGCTTCCCTTCAGCTCCAGCTCCTCATTGGGCTTCATGAGCATTATCATCTTGGCGAGCTCGTAGCAGTTCACGCAGTTCTTGGTTGCTATCTCCCTTGACAAGTAACCACCCTTTTATATTTGCCTGGCTATAATAAATATTGCTTCCGGCGTTTGCAAGGTGAAGGAGTACATGCCGTCATTGACAGGATGAAACAAGACGGATGGTGAAGGAGTACATGCCGTACCAAAAGTACGGATTTTGCATATAGAACCGACATAAACAAGCAGGTGCAGGG